>JAQYWL010000546.1 GCA_030145035.1 Desulfobacteria bacterium
CTCAACGACAAAGACCTTTTGACAGGTGGCGGATCGGCATTTACTGGAAACTCTATCAGACATATTCGAATGGCCTACAAAGTCAAAAGCCGACGCAAGCGTTTGAGAGACAAGGGATTGCTAACACGGAAAGAGATGGAGAAATTGCTTGGTATTGGTCGCTGTACATTGCAAAGACTTAAAGCCGGGAATCTAATCTCGGTTCAGGAATATGGCGATAGCAGGTCAAATATTCTATACGAACCACCCAGAAAAGAGTTCATATCAAAGGTCCGTCGATTGAAACAAGCGAGCCCGAGAGCTCTTATCAAATAAATACTGCAGCATGAAACTACGCATGAGGTGTAGTATGAAGCATGATCCTTCATGTAGGGCTCTTGACTTCGGCTGAGCTCAGTCGAAGCCTCATCCCCTACTCTATGCCGGTTTATCCCGGCGCTTTCAGGGCGTCCCCCTAATCTCTCTGATCGTCATTTTCTTCTACTGTTCACCTTCAATAGAGTTTATCACATGGGTCCGACAGATCCGGTCACAGTTCAGTCAAGAAAAAGAAATATTTTCTGGAGAAATCTTGGCAGGAGCTTTTAAATGAAACGAATGGGTGGCCCCAGACTTTTTTTCTTAAAAGGATAATTCTATCCCCAAGAATGGCATTCTAAGGCCGCCTTATTTGGCGCAAATTCTGACCGTTTCTTATGCAATGTCAGCAGATTGGCGTGGCCAGACCCCCTTCCCAACGGGGCATTCTGGCGAAGGTGAGTAAGACAATAACGGAGGCTGTGCTCATTCCTTCAGCTTGATGGAAAGATTCCCCTCTTCCACGCGGATATTCTCCACACCCGCGGCAAAGAGTTCCCAGAAGCCGACTTCGTCACCGAATCTTTCGACCAAGTCAACGTTTTTGAAGTCGCCGAGCCATGCGTTGGGGATCGGAATCCCCCAGAGGCTGACACCTTTGAGCATGACCACCGGATTCCCGTCATCAGACCTCAGCTCCAGGCCCGCGGTGACCCTGAGCGTTTTTCCACCGAGAAACGGAAAATCAGGATTGATAGGGATGAGGAGTTTAGCGCTGGCCATGTCTTTGGATAGATCGATGGCAAGTTTTTGAGCGAGATCGGTGTTTCGAGCCAGCAGGCCATTGAGTTCGCGTTCGCTCAGTGTGATCTGTCGGCTGGCCTCAGTCTCACTGTAGCGTTCAGGTGTCAAAGGCGCACCCGGTTTGTCCCGAACCACCTTCCGATCATCACCGTGTCTGCCAGGTGTCGGCGTTGCGGGCTCTCGGGCCGGATCTAACTGTGCCAACTTGGCATCAAGCTCCTGCGCTTCTCTCTCCGTGAGTTTGACCGGTTTGAATTCGCTGGGAAACAGGTAGGTCAGTGTCAGCCAGACCGTGACCGCCGAGGTCGCGATGGCAATGGCCACGACGAGCAGCACGATTTTCAAAGGGCTCCGGCGCCTTTCTTGTTGCGGTGGGGGCCCCTGCAATGGTTCCGTGTTCATTGGCATGTCTTCTATTCTCTTGTGATCATGACCCGGCTCTAAAAGGATTACTTGGAAACTGTAAAACTAAAGGGCGCCCCCATAATCCACCCTGGAACAAATGGCCGGAACGCTTCCTCTTGGTGTTAAAGTAGGTGGTGTAAGCACCATTGATATGATGAAGCACCTTCGATAAATTGCCCAGAGGCGTTTCCAGTAAAATGTGGTAGTGATTGTCCATCAGACAGTAGACATGGATGGTGGCTCCATGTCGGTCATGTGCTGATTCTAAATAGGACAGAAATCTTTCTCTGTCACTATTGCTGCGAAAGATGGCTTTTTGCTCATTACCCCGAGATGTGACGTGATAAAAAGCCCCAGGGTACTGGATTCGAAGGGGCCTTGCCATGGCGATTCATCCTCCACGCTTTTTGCCCATGATTTATATCATAGCACCGCCGAAATGTCAAATGTTGAGACCTGACCCCTATATTCTTTCTGCGATTAGATCTCAACTGGCGAGGAAACTTGTTGAAGAATGGGGCATTTCGCTAACTGAAGCCGGCCGTCATCTGGGCGTGTCGCCTTCCGCAATTGCTAAAACGCTTTATCGGCTGGATAGCCATAAGTCTAATTAGTCAAGGGATGTCCCCAATAAGGGCTTTGTAAGATTAAAAACTTCTTGCTGAAGTTCAGAAGCTTTCTTATACACATTCAAATCCCGAAAACTCTCAATCCGCTCACTCATCCGCCTTCCTTCCGTCCTCTGCTCTCTACCTTCTGTCCTCTGCCTTCTGCCGTCCGTCGTCTGCTCTTGCCATAGGCAGCACGCTTCTCTTTTACCTTAAATCCGATCTTGCGCCTCGGCTTTTCGGGCGGCGTCATAAGCTCACGGATCGCTTCTCATTTGTCCTTTTGTCTATGCAACATTGCGGCAATTATAGGTCTCAGACAAATCAGGCCAACCGTAAAGAGTAACGAAGGTATCAGTGACAGCTTCTTCATACCCAAAGTAATTACAGGAAGACCACCCGAGAGGTTGATTCCTCTCAAATATTCTGATTCCCTCAAAACAAACGCGCAATACAACGGCCAGGATAGAACAATCATTCCGAAAACTATCATCACCATACCAGCAGACGATCTGATGAGCTTCTCCATCTTGGTGAGTGGAGGCCGATAACCGCGCCTCTTCCTTATTGGATCCTCTCTATTAACCCACAAATTGATGAGATATACAACGATCACTGCTGGAAGTACAGCAGCAGAAAAGAAGAATAAGGCAATTACATAAACTTCGAGGCCTAATGAGATATCATTCATTTCCAATATCAGCTTATATATAAAAAAGGGGTCGCGTCTCCCTTTCGCTCATGTTCCAGAATTTCTAACCGTCATCTACTCCTTATCTCCCCAGTTAAACATATGCCAAGACAGCTGACTCCTATCTCCCTGCTCCAATCCCGAGCACGTGCCTTTCAGAAACACGTGGCAAGTCCGAGTTTAACGGGGAAAATTCTGCAAGTCCTTTCAGGCGGTACCATGAGTTGGTTAATAGGAGAAGTGCAAGTTTAGTACAAATCTCTTGATTTCAGCTTTGGGATGTTTGAAATTGATTAATAGCCCAACGTTGACTCCAGTTGCTTTGAGATAGTTGGGCAGTTCGATCAACAAAGCATTTTCATATACCTTTTCGAGAAAACCGGCACCGAGGACGCGGCTCACCTCAAATACTGCCCCATTGATCTTATAGGTTATCTCATTTAGATCCATTTGTTATTCTTCAACCAGCGACACACACTGACAAACGTGTCCAGTCGCACCGACTGGACAAACCGTCTGGGTCCGTCTGCGTATGTCTGCGGCTAAACCCCTCAGCACGTTCACTATTCAAGACACTCGAAAGCATGGCCACGCCTTGCTCCGTAAAAGCAAGAACCCGCTTGGAATACTTGATCTGGGAGGATGTCACAGTTTGTGATATCCTCATGATCTCATCACGGGTCAATTCAAACATGAAATCTTTGGGAAAACGTTTTATATTTCGACGAACCGCCTGGTTCAACACCCTGGTTTCAACACCATAAAGTTCTGCAAGATCTCGATCTAACAGAACTTTTTCACCACGGATAAATAAAATCGCCTTTTCTATCCGCTCAACAGGAACCGCTGCTTTACGTTTAGCCATACTACCTTCTTTTTGCCGCCCCAGTTAAATTGGCTCCGCATTTAACGCAAGAGGACCGGGACGTTCGCGCAGAACATGCATAGTTCTTTGCGACCGGCCTGCCCTCTTTGGCCAGTTTTGGGAATCTGCACCTGAGCGTCCCCGATCTGCCCGCAACAGCAGTTTTTAGATGAAGGTGAGGGAGAACCACAGTCCAATCCCGAACATGATATGCAAGAAGAGCTGTTCAGCCCAGGCGAATCGGCTTCCTTTTCTTCCCAGCAATCCCTGCCCGGCTACAGGGAGTGCGACGAATAGCATAGAAATCCAAAGAACGGCTACGTAAGGATAGAGAATCCATACTGACCGGGGATTCCATTTGAGGATATGTGTTCCGCTCATATAGATAACCCCGAAGGCAGTGCTCGTCAGTAAGTGGACGGGGATTCCGAAAAGGTATGTGTGTATTGCATCGGCACGTCTTTTCATGAAGCGTGTCACAAATGATCCGTCGATAATGAAGATGGATGACTTGAAAATCCCAAACCGGTAAAACACTTCAGAAACCGCGCCCATCAGGATGCCCCCCACGAGGCCTGCCAGAGTCCCTTGAAATACTAACATTGCGACACCTCCGTCAGTAAGTCGATTCTATCGTACAGCCTTTTCCAAAGCCAACAGTGTCCCTTATGCTTTCCTTGCGGTACGCAGGAGTCAAGAGCATGCTTGACCCCATTTCTTCCTATTTGGGTAGTTTTCCAAAATGTTGTAAAATGGCCCTTACCAAAGACGCACTGTGCCCCAATTGAATGTACGCTTCTTCCTTTGTCATGTCCCTGTTTTCTTTTCTGAGTCGATGACCGAGGTGTCGCGATATGTTGGCAATCCTCGCGATCTCCTTACAAAGGTCTTGCTCGAAATATTGCGGCCTCAAAACTATGCGGTACATGTTCCTTTGTATTCCGGCAATGTTACCCAAAACTTCATCCTCGACAATGCCATCATTCCTATTGTGACGCAATCTATTGAAAATGTCATAGGAGATGTTGTGAAAAGGTTGCGACAGATCACCGGCATA
>JAQYWL010000455.1 GCA_030145035.1 Desulfobacteria bacterium
CCTTCAGTGCTTCATCCACCCAACTCCTGTGTCCAGCTCTCAACTGATCATACGTCTCAAAACCAAGCAAATCCCGTAGCTTTTCGCTATGAACACAAAACTCGCTTGGGTTTTAGCTCATCTATCATCAATTGAAGATGTCTGAGATATCATTCAAGATGCAACTTTCTTGACGGGAAAGCAACTGTACCAAGGATTCCAGGGATCAAGATAGCTATTTATCACCTATTCATGATAAGGTATAAAGTAGCAAACTGAGAGAGGAACAGTGTTTAATACTTTATCATAGATGTTGGAATTTTTTCCCATGAGTCTCAAAGAAGTATTGTTCTAATTGACCAGGTTAATTCCATTATTACAATATGTTACGCACAAAAATATGGACGACAGGCGGTTAGTAATTGATAAAGCTTTAGTCATTCCGCTGATAAAGTATAATACTTTTATGCTTGTAACCTATTGAAATTACAGAATCCAAGCCAATTTTGTGATTATACAGTATCGGTCTAAGATGGCCTGAAGCTGAGATGCCAAAATGGTAAGTTATTTTTGTGCGAGCCCTTACACAGCTTCTCAAAGGACCTTGTTAAGGATAGTCGTGTGTCCCGAGTACAACCTCGATGCCGGTTTTTTCTTTCAACATTTTGGCCAAGTCCTCAGCCGTTCTGTACGGACACTCCGGCTTGGCCTTTGCGATACAGGAACTCAAATAAATCGCTTCCGGCTTGATTTCCGACAGCTTCATGGCCATACCGGCATTGGATAGAGTGGCTCGACCCGGGCATTGACACTTAAGCAACCAAACTACCTGGCAGGGCTCGTCAAACTTCCCGTCGCCCATAGCCGCAGCCTTGAGACATCGCCACTCCCCCGGACAGCCATATCCGCTATCCATGTAAGAACCACACCCTACAACAGCTACCTTTTTCATAAGCAATCTCCTTTCTGTTCGTAAATGGTTACCCCATGCCCCTACTTTCTCAGTTTCTGCAAGGCCTGCTCTGCCGCAATCGCAATCGGTTCAAGGCTCGGCTCGGAGGAACAATCCGGGTGGCCTGCACACATGAGGGTCGTCAAATCAGCAATCGTCTTTCCACCCAAGATCAGGGCATTAACGGTATCGATTTCCTTTGCGGGAGCTTGGTTGTCACTCAGAATCTGTCCGCCGATCAGTTTTTGAGTATCCTTGTGAAAAACAAGCTTGATGGTCCAGGGCTTGAATCCTTGGATCATACCGTGCTTGCTCCTCGAATCGACCATGGCGCTGACGGTCTCAAATCCCTCAATATCTTGCGCCTGCACTTCGGTCAGGCCCGTTGCTGCAATGGTCTTGTCGAATAGCTTGACTGCCATGTTGTTTAACACACCCGGAAACTCGATCTCATATCCAGCCAGTCTCTTGGCCGCAAGACGCCCCTGTATGACAGCAGGCCCACGGAGTTGGGCCGGAACCGCTTTCTTTGTGATAAAATGTTCCTTGTCGACACAGTCTCCTGCTGCAAGGATATCAGGATTTGAGGTCTCCAAGAACTTGTTGACCTTTATTCCAAATCTGCCTATTTCCAGTCCGATATCCTTTGCCAGTTCCAGATTTGCCCTGGCGCCTACGGAAAGTACCACCATGTCTGCGTCAATCGTTTCGCCCGTGGTAAGCTCCACGCCTGAAACGCGCCCATCTTGACCCAGGATCTTCGTTACCTCCTCACCCATTTTCATCCTCAGGCCTTTTTCAATTAGGTATTCTTGTACCCTAACCCCCAGCTCGGTGTCCAACATGAATGGCAGCGGGTGTGCACGACGTCCGATCACCGTTATGTCATAATAATCTGGCCTGGAAGCTGAAAGGAGCGTAGCCATCTCAAGACTGATAAAACCCGCCCCTATGAATACCAGTTTCTTGGCCTTTCTTTGTTCCAGGAAACCCATTATCTTTTCTGCGTCCGGTACCGCCCTAAGGGTAAATACCCCGTCGAGATCGCGCCCTTCAATCACAGGCACCACCGGGCTTGCCCCCATCGCCAGGACGATCTTGTCATAGGGGATCTCACGACCATCCGATAATGCCACCATCTTTTGTGTCGTATCCACGCGGGTTGCCCGGGCTTTGATGAGGTTGATACCGGCATTAGTAAACATCTTGTCGGGATTTGTGATAGAATCTGCCGTGGCCAGACCGGCCACTACATGCGGAAGGGCTCATCTCACGATAAATCGCTCTTCCTCGCTGATGATGGTCACATCCACGCCGGGCATGAGCTTCTTGCTAAGCATGGCGCTAGGACCTCCCGTGCCACCACGGCCGATAATAACCAGTCTTTCTCCCTTTTCCATAATTGTCCTCCTTTGCACCTCAAGTGCTCTGTGAAAACGGTTTTACGTCGCCATGACCATCCTCGGTCTGACTTGAGCTTAAATCGGCCTTCTCAAAGGATTTTCACCTGTGAAACGAATGCGTTGCTTGTCTCCCCTACATGACCTCTCCTTCATGTCACGAGGATCGCATCGGCACGCTCCCGGGTACTAGTACCCCGTCTCATAAATTCCGTATTCCAAATTGGCAAAATGAAATGTTGTCAACTTGGTTACATTTAATCCTCTTATCAGAGACGGGGAAATCCGAAATTCGAATATCGAAACTCGAAACAAATTCCAATGACCAAAATCTTAAAATTCCAAAACACTAATGACTTCAGTGTGTTAATATCGGATGCAGGGCTTGGGTATCGTCAGGTTTGGGTTGATGTTTTGGACATTTGAGCATTCGGATTTCGGATTTGTTTCGGATTTCGGTTTTCGATATTCGGATTTTTTGTATGTGGTTGCTCCGATTTATGGAAATCTTAAATTGCCAAAATCGTGCATAGAACTTTTGAGACACTGCACTAGCATCCGGGCGTTACGTTATAGGTATATGCTCATAACAGGGATGGATACATACTTTTACGAATACTGTCAAGTCATTTCTTGGGGCAATATAACCAAGAGAAACTGCGGGCACTCATGCAGCAGGTCCACGGACTTGCCGTGCCCCACAAATATATTCTCACGCACCAAAGCTGTGAGTGTACAACCTAAAGAAATTCATTGACATTTATCCATATATCA
>JAQYWL010000392.1 GCA_030145035.1 Desulfobacteria bacterium
AGCTGGCCTCATCTTGACAAGGAGGTTTTTTGCAGTTTGGCCGAAAAAGGACGACCTGGGAATCGAAGCACTGGCGGCTATACTTAATTCTCCTCTCGTCCAAGCTTTTGTTTATACTAGAACCGGGAAACGAGATATCCCAAAAAGAGTCTACAAGGCGATCCCCATCCCTCATGGACTATCTGCTAATCAGTCCTTAATCAAATCGCTCGTAATCAGATATTTGGAACAAATTACTGCACAGAACACAATAGAGGCGAAAAAAGTTCTAATTGAAATAGATGCGCAGATCCTCAGGTTGTTCAACCTTCCCGCTAGATTGGAAAGAAAATTGTTAGACATATTCTGGGGGCATCAGCGACGCGTTCCTTTTGACTTTGCTGGATATATTCCCCCCAATACACCCGACTTGACCAAGAGTCCGCTGTCCCATGCAATATCCACTTTTTCATCACCCAGGGGAATAGTACGATATCTGCCAATAGCTCTTGACATCATCCACAAATGCTTCCCCAGGATTGAAGAAATCCGTGTACTTCCCGAAACAGATCCTGAAACAGATGATGAATGGCTATTGATTGATATCAAAGTCGAAGGCGAAATAGATGAAATATTAGATCTGTACGATAGTTGTAGCAACCAGTGGGTGAGCTCAATTCCCTGGCCAGAACGTGAGAACATAAGACTCTCCTACAGCATCGTTTAACAATGAAGCCACATCGATTTCAGTTACTTGCCGAAGGACTTGTAGAGGGTGCTGAGGCGGTTCAGTACCGGACGGCAATAAATCGTGCCTACTATGCTGTGTACAATGTTGGCGTTGAAGCACTAGAAAACATGGGCGTCGGAAGCAAAGGAGGCCCTGGCAGTCACGGCGACGTTCAACATCGTTTCAGTAATAGTGGCGATCCTGACCTAAAGAGGATTGGCACACAGATCAGCCACCTCTACACAAAAAGGCTTCATGCTGACTATGAACTCCAAAGAAATGACGTAGAGAACCAAAAAAACGCGAAGTTGCTCGTTCACCAAGCAAAAAGGATGATTACAACTATAGAGAGTTGTTGCTCTGGCGTAAACCGTTCCAATATAATCGATGCAATAAAACGGTGGGAACAACTAACAACAGTTCAAAAAAGATAGAATAGTATTGGAGACTATGGGGACATCCGTAAATAGTTCAGATTCTGCGTTCAGTTACTTATTTATTTATGGATGTCCCCAATATGTCCTGACAAGCAACAAGAATCATTGCGTTATTCTGGGGCTGGCCAAAAGCTTTTTGAAACGTGTGTTTGCAATACGCTTGCGAACATAAGGTATGGTCATAAGACTCATGGCGACAGTAATTACAGTCATGAACATGAAAGGCGGCGTGGGAAAGACCACGGTCGCAATGCATCTTGGCGGGATACTCAGCAGGTACGAACTGCGTGGCAAGCGAAGAAGAGCCCTCTTAATCGACTATGATCCACAGTTTAACTTGTCTCAGGCTTTTTTGCCGGCAAAGAAATACTTTGAGCTTGAAAGTTCGCGCAAGACAACTATAGCAATTTTGCAGGATGAGGAAACTAATCTTGACCCCTTTCAGCTGCAAGTACCAGGAAACATGGAGCCTCCAAAGATAGGGGACTTAGCATACAGCCTATTCTCTCCCCAAACAGGAAGTGGACTGGACCTCATACCCTCAACACTGGATCTAATGTATATTGCACTAGGTCAGTCTGATAAAAGAACAGAGCCTATAGAGGAGCGCTTCCATAAATTCATTTCCGCTTGCCGAGACGAATACGATGTTATTATTATTGATTGTCATCCAGCAGGATCAATTTTCACAAAAACCTCTTTGAGGAACTCTGATCACGTGATAATTCCGGTCGCGCCAGAACGATACGCTGTGAGAGGCATAGGACTGATGATGCAATTCATAAAAGCAAAGCAATTAGGGACTTCTGGACCAGAAGCTCATATCCTTTTCAACTCGGTTCCGCGAAAAGGCACTGCGCGTGAGGAGATCCTAATCCGTGCAAATTCACGGTTTAAAGACAATTGTATGACTAATACCTTGAAGTGGTATAAGGCTTTTTCTGATCCCATGGAAGGCAAGGGATTTGTATGGATGAGCCGCAAACCTTATAGCACCCTTGCTTTTATCAACCTTATGGCTGTAGTCAGGGAACTTATCGACCGAACTAATCTATAAGGAAAAACCATGAAATCTACTACGAGAGAACGAGCTATACGGGTACTAATGTCGGCAGTCATGGCATCTGATTTGCGGCCTAACGAAATACGAGAGATTTCTGATGCATTACAGAAAGATGCTGCTTTTTCTCGGGAAATTGGATCAATGATGAAGGAGTTTGTGCAAAGAATTGAGACGACAAGACACGAAAAGACGCCCAGGCTTCGGACCGCTGATACCAAATTCCAAAGTGGTTGTGTTGCAGATGCACTCTCGCTGATCAAAAAGCGGCGCCTTTCCAAGAGGGTTGTCCGGGCGATGATCAAGTTGCTATTTCCTAAATCAGCCTACTTCCCCGTTGAAGAAGCTTCAACCCTCA
>JAQYWL010000562.1 GCA_030145035.1 Desulfobacteria bacterium
AGTTGACCCTTGCCCAGAACAAACGGGCGGGATAAACCCGCCCCTACGCCCGCCCGCCTCGCCTGAGCGCTCGCGATGGCGGGCAGGTAGGGTCGGCTTTATGCCGAGCACATTCCATCACTCCGGTACTCCAATGCTCCAATACTCCAATTGCGGAGCGAAACGGAGCTAAGTTCAAAATGTCACGTTTTTTAAAGGTCTCATAGTACACCCGTGAGTTCCAGGGATAGTGCCCTGTGTTTTTTTGAGACCTCCGGGTCGATTTCTCCTGCCTTCTTGAAAGTTTGCCTGGCCTCATCCTTCATTTTCATTTTCAGGTAGCACCTTGTAAGATTAATCCATATGTACGGGTCTTCCGGGTCAAGCGCTGCGGCCTCTTCATAAGCCAGTCTGGCCTCTGCGTACTTTTCATCAAGGAAATAGACATTCCCCAGATTGTTCTTAACGGCTGCATTTTTCAGGTCATGTTCAAGCGCTTTTTCAAAGACCTTCAGGGCCTCCTCCGTTTCGCCTGCCCGAGCATATATGATGCCAAGCTGCATCAGGGCGTTCGCGTTTTCGGGGTCTGCCCTTAGCGTATCGATGTGTTTCTTGCTCATGAATCTTACACGTATCTTGCGGATTATCTTTGATTCGTCACCGAACCTCTTCTCTATGGCGGCCCTCATGACACTATCCGGCCTCCATTCGGACATGGGCAGGCTCGCAGGCTTGAACTTGTTCCAGGCACTCCTTATATTCATGACGTCCAGGCCCTTTTCTTCCCACTCGTAGTAGCCCCTGCTGCCTGCTTCCCATGCCTTCATAAAGGATGAACCTACAAGGGTTACCTCCACAGGGACCCAGGCATAGCCGTCCTCTACCACCAGCATCCCATCCAGCGTATCAGCTTCCTCATTGCCTTCAATCCCCGTGGAAAACATCATCAGTATATGGCCGGGATAAAAGACCAGCTTTGTGGGTATGCCGATGCTTTCCAGGGTCGCGGAATAGAGGATTACCAGGTCATCGCAGTCACCGGATTTCCGCTTAAGCGTCTCCCTCGGGTATTGGATGTAATCTACGAAGTCAACCTTCCCGGATGTGATCTGATAAGGATTGCTCGGGTCCTGCATATAGGTCAGCCCGAGGACACCGAGTGCATCAAAGAGTGCGATGGCGCACAGAAGAGGGTCGCTGGTATCTCTGTACTGAGTAACTACCGACCTTGCGAACTCAAGGACTGTGGTGTCCTTTGGCGTAATGAACGTAGCTATCCTGTCCCTTTCGTTCCACCCCATGCGGTGCTTCTCGTAGATATTTATGGTATGGCTTTTTGAAAATGTCTTGAGCTTCTCGTGCGCATAATACGAGACCCTTATTTCTGTCTGCACGGGGGTGTCTTCCGTAACATTCAGAATCTTGTTGTTGAAGACTGCCTTGAGGATAAATTCCCGGCTCTCTCCCTGCGGAAGGTTCTCAATCTCCATCTCCGACGGAAAATCCATGAACTCTTTAATGCTAAAAGAGACCTTGAGCCTAAAAATACAGTCCTTGGTATTGTTCACCACATTGATGCGTCCTATCCCCTCGTTCTCGTAAATCTTGTAAGTGCTTGAGAATATATCATGCATCTGAAACACGTCGATTTCAATGGGCGGCCTGGTGGATACAAGCGTGGTCGCCTCTATGGATACCTTTTCGCTCTCAACGCCGTCTGTGCTGACAGCGCTGAGCCGGTAACTATAAGTAGTGTCGGCATCAAGAGACATCTCGGAGAAGGCACAGGACTCACTCCTTCCCACTTCTTTAAGTTTGCCCTCCTCTTCTCTGTATATGACATAGCAGGCCGTGAAATCTTCATTGTTGGGCTCCCAGGAAAGATCAACTGACCATTCCTGTACGGTGGCTTTCAACCCTGAAGGCTGAGAAACCATATATTTTGTGGGCACCGCGCTTGCGGCCTCGCTCTTTAAGCTTATATTCCCTTCCTTTGCAACGGCGCTGATACGGTAATAATACTGCTTGTCAGGCAAAACGTCGTGGTCCCTATATGAGTTCTCCTTTACGGCGCTTATCTCCTTGAAGCCCTCGCTGCTGTGCTCGGACCTGTAGAGCCGATACATCTCCACATAAGTCTCGGAGTTGTTGTCCCATTCAAGCTCTACGTTCCTCATTCCCCCCTTTGCTACCACGTTCACGGGGGCCGAGGGGGTGTGCAGCGTCTTGAAGGTCTGTATCCTGTTGTTCCCTGTATCTGATATCAAAACTGCGATATCGTCCACCACGGCAATGGACGAGGGCTTCTTGAGATCCCCTTTATTGCTTCCTTTCGACCCGAACTCTCTGAGGAATTTTCCTGAATTGGTGAAGACCTTAACCCTGTTTACCCCGGCATCCAGTACAAAGACCTCGTTGCCCGTTACGGCTATGCTCACAGGGTCATCGAACTGGCACCTAACTTCACTTTTGCCTCCGAATTCCATCAACATACGCCCATCATGAGAATAAAGCGAGACTGTCTTCTTATGATCGTCCAGGACATATAAGGCATCATCACTGTCAAGGGTAATTGCAACGGGACTTTCCATTAAACCTTGTGTTCCCTGCCTTCCTATGATGCTCAGAAAAATGCCGTCGGTATTGAATGCCTGCACCCTCTTGTTGCCCCTGTCGGCAACGTATATTATCCCCTTTTTCGAAATAGCGATATCTGTGGGACCTGAGAAATAGCCCTCCTTGCTGCCCGAAGAACCCACGGAAAGCAGGATCTTTCCGTTTTCATCCAGCTTGAGCAAACGCTTTTTCGCCTTTTCCACCACCCAGAGAAAACCCTCGTGGTCCACGGCAACAGAGACGGGACGGCATTCGGGCACCTTCAGAGTCTTAACCACCTTGTCGTTTTCTATGACAATAATGGACTTCTCCTTTTCATTTACGGCATAGAGAGTTCCCCTGCTTTTCGAGTATATTTTATTCGCTTTTGCACTGATTTCGCCGAGCCATTCAATGGTGGTGGGCGGGGGCGATTTTTCAGGCCAGCCGTCACTCCCCTTGCCTTCAGGAAAAAACACCTGTACAAGACCTCTTTTGGTATCGGCTACGTAGACCTTCCCCTCTCTGTCCACACTAATACCGGCCACGGTCATGAACTGCGCCCTCCCTGTACCCTGCGAGCCGAATACGAAAAGGCGTTTGCCGTTGAAATCGTATTTATTTATATTATGCTTGGCCGCATCCGAGATGTAGATCCCGTCCCTGTCCAGGGCAATCGAATAAGGGTCTATGGTTTCACCGATGCTTTTTAAGAATTTGCCGGTATGGTCGAATATCTTTACCTTTCTGTTGTCACTGTCCACCGCATAAATAAGTCCGTTGTGGTGCACGGCCACATCCGTGGGGTCTTTAAGCAACAGGTCTTGCACCCCTTCAACCCCTATAGAGCCCATGTACACGCCATTGGGGCCGAAGACCTGCACCCTGTCGTTCCCCTTATCGGCCACGTATATCACGCCGTGGCATACGAAAATCCCTCCGGGTTTGTTGAACTCTTTGGGACCGCTCCCCTTCTTGCCGAAGCTGTCCAGATACTTGCCGTCCTTTGAGAAGATTACCACCTTTCGCAGGGCTTCGTCGGTAACAAAGATCTTGTCTTCGTAAAGATCAATGCCGACCGGTTTTTTAATAATCGGCTCTTTGTCCTTGACCGTACCCCCGAGGGTAAACAACGTCTCACCATCCCCGGAAAAGACCCTGACGGTTCCGTCCTTCTGGGTAGTATATATTCTGCCCTCTTCGTCTACTTCGATAAACAAAGGCTGGCCGACTTTGATCTCGCTTATGAATTTGATATCGTGAACGGCAAAAGCAGGCAAAGGCAAGGCCAGAATCAAAAACATCAGTAATAGTCTACGCATGTTGATTCTCCTCCGAACGTATGCCCCTCAGGGCATAGATATTAAAGGGAATATGTTTTCCCTTTACAGTCACCGCTCCCATCGGTTCTGTCACTACGATGTGCTTCACCCTTTCGTACAGGGACTCGGTAATCACCGGGCAATTAACCTCTCTGCTTTCACTCTGTATCCTTTGGGTGAGGTTTACGTTGTCGCCAATTACAGTGTACTCCATCTTTTTCCCTTTAGCGCCTATATTGCCGGCGATAACCTCGCCGGTGTTGATACCGATTCCAAAAAAGAGGGGCTCGGTCCCTTCCGACACCCATTTTCGTTGCAGGCCCTCCATCCTTCTTATCATCTCCAGAGCACACCTGACTGCAAGCTCCGTATGGTCCTCCTGCTCAAGGGGGGCGCCCCAGTAGGCCAGTATCCCGTCGCCAAGGAACTTGTCCAGCGTGCCTTCGTGCTCTATTATCACGTTGGTCATCTCGGCCAGGTAATCGTTGAGCGTCTTAACCACATCTTGCGGCCTGCGCTTTTCGCTGTATGTCGTGTAGTTCTTTATGTCGGCAAACATGATGGTGACTACCCTGCTGTCTCCGCCTATTCTTGCCAGTTCGGGGTCCTTTACCAGTTCGTCCACCACCTTTTTCGATACGTAGCTTGAGAACATGGAGCGTATCTCATTCGCTTTCCTGTCAAGGTAGAAGAACCTCAGATAAGCAGCAACGGAATAAGAGAGCCCGGCGCTCAAGATGGGATAAACCATGCTCAACCACCTTCCGGCAAGGAACATCAGGTATGAAAAAAAGACGTAGCCTGCCGCAAGTGTCAATACCAGGGGAAAAGACACGGAAACCCTGAGTCTTACTGTTATTAAAGAAACAACCATGCCCAGGGCGGCTATGGACAACAGGTCAACGAGCTTCTCGATACCCCCCCGCTGCATGAAGTCTCCCCTCAGGATGTTGTCGGCAACATTGGCATTGATCTCGACCCCGCTGCTGTTGTTGGAAAAAGGCGTTACCCTCATATCGTATATGCCAATGGCAGTGGCCCCCACGAAAATTACCTTGTCTCTTAACTGCCCTGGCGAGACCCGGCCCTTTACCACGTCCGAAAACGAGAACCTTTCATAAGTGCCCGGCGGGCCCCTATAATTAATCAGTATCCCCGCATCCATGTCAGTAGGAATTGCCTTTGAGCCGAGCACAACCCCGTAGTCCCTCACCTCAATCTCATCTACCCCCATCGCTTCCATGGCCGCAGTGAGGGCCAGGGACGGGTAAAGCTTCCCCTCGTAGGGGATGACCAGTCTGGTCCACCTTATTACCCCGTCTTCGTCAGGGAGAACGTTAATATGTGCGATGTTTTTTGCCGAGCCGGCCAGCACGGGGATGTTGTGAATCATTGACGCCACTGAACCGTCCTCAGAAAACTCAAAGGCCGCCGCAAGGGTTATTATCCCGGAGTTCTTTATTGATGAGGCCAATCTGCCGTCAACTTCTGTCGACTCCTCCTCAGGGAAAAACACATCCAGGAGCACGGCCTTTGCCCCCGCCTTTGATGCAAAATCGATCAGCTCACGGAAGAACTCCCTGGACCAGGGAAACCTACCCAGTTCCGCAACGCTCCTGTCGTCTATGGCAATTATGACAATGTCCCTGTTGTACTCTACAGGACCCCGCATGGCTTTGAACCTCATATCATAAGTCCTGGCCTCAAAGCCCTCAAGAAAACCCGTCTGCATGTAGTAGAGGACCACGACGAAAGCCGCCATCAGAAAGCCAAGCAATACCGTGATATATCTGAGTTTTTTTGGAGACATAATCACAAATCAAACCGTCGGCCTCCCTGCCGAGCCACTGGCACATACGTTGCCCTTTGGAGGCATAATGACAATTTTCGGCATCCTTCATTCCTCGGTTTACACTTTTCAAGAATGCGGGCGCCAAGAGATAAATTCTTTTGTTCGTACTTTTTGGTGTCAGGTGTCAGGTGTCAGGTGTCAGGTGTCAGGTGTCAGGTGTCAGGAGCGAGAAACGCAAGACCTGAAACCTGAAACCCCAAACCTGGAGTGGTGA
>JAQYWL010000515.1 GCA_030145035.1 Desulfobacteria bacterium
ACTAGCGATGACACTAATTCAGAGGAGCTTGCCGCCCTCCAGGATGTCTCACTTTTCGACGCTCAAAGGCAAGACCTGTTGGCCCAGACTCAATTGATTGACAGTGAAATCGACAAGCTCGAGAAAGAAAAGAAGAAAATCGAGACTGGGATGGCTACGTACGCTGGACGTATCGAAAAGGCACCTCAAATCGAACAGATGTTGATCGATTTGAGCCGCGGCTATGATGAAGATAGCGCAAACTACGAATCGCTGCTTCAGAAGAAAATGCAGGCACAGTTGGCGGAGAACCTCGAAAGAGCCCAGCAGGGCGAACAGTTCACAGTCCTGGACCCTGCCAAGTTGCCTGAAAAGCCTTTCAAGCCTAATCCCAGAAAGATCTTGGCCTTGGGCTTTATGATGGCTCTAGCCTGCGGCCTGGGCCTGGGGTATGTACGAGAGTACCTGGACCAGACTTTCTGGAGCAGCAAGGACCTGGAAAGCGTTGTCGAGCTGCCTGTTCTGGTCTCCGTCCCGGTCGTAAACACGAAACCGGAGCGCCGCTGGAACTTAGTCAAAAAGGCAGTAGGTGCGGGTGCCGTGGCCTCTATGGCATCTGTTCTGTTATATGCACTCTTTCTCTTATGGAAGCTGGATCCCGCAGCGTTCCCGATTCCCATAGGATGAGTCAATCACACTACCATTAGAAGCGGGACTTGAATATGATTTCAAAAAGGTCGGTTCGATGCTGGCCAATGTTTTATCTCTCACAGAGCACACAGGGGCTCAGAGTTCTTGAACAGATTTCCTGAGAGGGGAAATCTGTTCAAATTTCCATCCCGCTATCGCGGGAGAGATTCAATGTAGCAAATGCTTATGTCACGACTCAATGTTGGCACGAAGCAGATGAAAAAAATCTCCGCCACGGGCGGAGCGAGTTCTTGGCCTGATTTTTCCTGCTCAAAAAATCAGGCCAAAAGAAACTATCTCAGTGACCTCTGCGGGCTCGAGCGACCAGAGGGAGCGGGCGAGAGAACAGAGGAGCCAGATCCATGGGTAAATTTTTCGAGGCATTGAAGAAATCACAAACCGTCAACGGTCGGCCGTCACCCGAGCAGGCTCCGAAGAAGGTAGTCAGCATATCTCCTGAAGCGGTCGATGCGCTGAAGCTGGATACCACAACCATGCAGGGGCCAGTGGAAGAATCGCCTTTGCCTCTAAACGGGATGGACCCTCGCCTGGCCTCTTTCCTGGACCCGGCATCCCCTGCCATGGAATCGTTCAAGATGCTGCGCGCCAAGATCCTTACCAGGAACTCAAGCTCGCCGCCGCGCACAATCATGGTCACAAGTCCGCAACCGCTGGACGGCAAGACAACGGTGGCGGCCAACCTGGCCATCAGTATTGCCCAGGGAATCCAGGAACACGTTATGCTTGTGGACTGCGACCTGCGCAAACCAGCGCTGGATGGACTTTTTGGTCTAAATACGGATCAGGGCATGCGTGAGTATCTGGAAAAAGGAACGTCAGTGGCTCCTTATTTGGTAAAAACGCCCGTAGATAAGCTCACGCTGCTTCCGGCCGGCACGCCGCCTCCAAACCCTTCGGAGCTCCTCAGTTCGGAAAAGATGCGCCTCCTTGTGGAGGAACTGAAGGACCGTTATGAGGACCGTTATATTATCTTCGATGCCACGCCGGCGCAGTTTGCAGCAGAGACCACCTTCTTGACATCCATGGTGGACGGTGTGCTCCTGGTGGTGCGCTCGGGCAAGACGGCCAGGGACTCGATCCTAAAAGCCATTGAAAACATTGGCCGCAATAAAATCGTCGGGATGGTCTTCAACGCCAGCAATGAGAGCCATAAGAATTATCGTTACTATTACCGATACTATCAAAAAGAACAAAAGTAGTAATGTGGCATATTGTTAGACAGGAGCGACTTTATATTAGACAGGATCTACAGGATTTCTGGGATTTTTCTACTTTTTTCCCTTTCCTGATGAAAGGGAAAAACCTCAATCCGCCTTCGGCGGACGGGGGCTGTGTGGTGCAGGAGATGTGATGTTAGGATGGTGAACGAATTCCATTTCATCACTTTCATTGCGAAAGTGATGAAATGGAAAATCCGTGGAATCCTGTAAATCCTGTCGGACTGAAGAATTGATATGATTTTGCGTATCTTCAAAAAAGATCTCCCACTGCGAAACTTTCTCTTTGTTATCGGTGAAGGGGCACTGATCTATGCCGCGGTCATGGTAGCCGCCTTTCTCCGCCTGGGCAGTGCCCATGCCTCTTTCTTATCTGGTGAGGTCCTTGCCAAAGCGCTGCTGATCATGGTGGTGTGCCAGGCTTCCCTTTATTATAACGAACTGTATGACCTCAAGGTCACTGATACTTACCTGGAGCTGGGTCTGCGGCTGACCAAAGCCATGGGCATTGCCTCCATCGTGCTGGCCATTATTTATTATTGTATCCCTTCACTCCTGATGGGGCGCGGCATTTTTTTTATTACTCTTGCGTTTCTCGTCCTTCTTGTTGTCTCGTGGCGTTACGCGTATAACTGGGTTCTAAAGAAAAAGATGTTCACGGAAAAAGTCGTGATTCTGGGCAGCGGAAGGCTTTCCGGGGAGATCATTGGTGAAATCACCGGCCGTCCGGATTCGGGCTATCAGGTCTCAGGCGTTATCTCCATGATTTCGACTTCTTCGGCCTTCTTCCGGAACGTGCCCCTTTTCAACACGAACGGGGGGCTGTGTGAGTTGGCCGAGTCCCTTCATGCCAAAAAAATTATCGTGGCCAGGGATGAAAGAAGGGGCAAGCTGCCTACTGACGAATTGCTTCGCTGCAAGATGAAAGGGATCAGCATCCTTGAAGGTCTAGCCCTTTACGAGGAATTGACCGGCAAGATTTTTGTAGAAAAAATCAACCCGAGCTGGCTCATCTTTTCGGACGGATTCCGCAAGTCCCGGATAACCCGCTTCGTGAAGCGCACCACAGGCCTTATCGTGGCAAGCACGGGTCTGTTGGTCACTTCACCTATAATTGCCCTCATAGCCCTGGCTATCAAGCTGGAGTCCAAAGGGCCGGTTATTTTCAAGCAACAGCGATCAGGAAAGTACGGTCGCGTATTTAAGGTATGTAAGTTCCGGTCCATGATCGACAACGCCGAAGCGGCCTGTGGCCCCTGCTGGGCCACAGATGATGACCAGCGTGTTACCCGCGTGGGAAGGATCCTTCGCAAATACCGTCTGGATGAGATCCCCCAGATGTGGAACGTCCTTAAAGGCGACATGAGCTTTGTAGGGCCCCGTCCGGAGCGCCCCGAGTTTGTGAAAAAACTGGCAGAGATGATTCCATACTATTCAGAGCGTCATACCGTCAGCCCAGGCATTACAGGCTGGGCTCAGGTTTCGTACGGTTATGGCGCCTCGGTCGAAGACGCCATGGAAAAATTGAAGTATGACCTGTTCTATATCAAGAACATGTCTTTGGTCATGGACCTGATAATCATGTTCAAAACAGCCAAGATTGTCCTGCTCAAAAGCGGCGCGAGGTAATAAATAGCTCAAAGCTGAAAGCTCAAAGCTCAAAGCTCAAAGCAATTACAAAGGTCGTTTCTCGAAATTGGCTTACGGTCATAGACTATCAGCTATCAGCTATCAGCTATCAGCTATCAGCTCTTATGTTGAACAAGCGAAGCGATCGAACGTATTAAATAACCAGCTTCGTTGTAATAAACCAACAACAAATTCAGCTACTTATCGCAAGTATCCCCTGGGAACTGAAGGGGGCGGAGCCTGCCCCGAGTTTATAACCTGGGTTGAGCGGTTCAACGTTCACGGTTCCCGGTTGAAGAGCCCCTGGCCCAGACCTTGGCCCAGACCGGGATTATGAGCTTAGTAGATTAATTTAAGCACGTCGCGCCAGGGCGGGCCGGGACTACATGGGCACCAAAATCATCTTGGGATGTCGCGCCCCTGGCCCAGACCGGGTTTTCTCCGCTGGACATTATCCAACTTCCCTGGCCCAGACCGGGTTTTTCTCTGCGTGGCATTCTCCGGCTTCTGTCGCGCCAGGGCGGGCTGTCGCGCCAGGGCGGGCAGGGCAGGCCTAACTGGCTGTTAGCAAAAGGATGACGCGTCAATAGGAACGGTGGTTGGTGTTCAGGTTTCAGTGTTCAGGTTTCAGATCTCGCGTTTCTTGCACCTGACACCTGACACCTGACACCTGACACCTGGCCACTGATCACTGGAGCAAGGATATCACTAGACTATAACCTTTGAACCTTGAACCCTGAACCTGGAACCGATCACTTTAGGCACTTTAGCTCACTTGCACCTTGGCTGATATTGATATGGATGTATGTGATCGAATTATTGTTGGAAACAGCCCTCCTATCCTACGAGTTAAGGAACTGATCCGTCAGGTTGCCAATAGCGATTTGAACGTCGTCCTCTGCGGTGAAAGCGGTGTTGGCAAGGAACTGGTAGCCCAGGCGCTCCACCTTTCCTCTAATCGCAAGGACAAGCCTTTTGTCAAGGTCAACTGTGCCGCCATTCCTAATGAGCTTCTTGAAAGTGAGCTATTTGGCTATGAAAGGGGGGCCTTTACCGGCGCGGACAAGACGAAGCCGGGTAAGTTCGAGCTGGCCCACAACGGTACTATTCTGTTGGACGAAATTGGTGATATGCCCCTTATACTGCAATCGAAAATGCTTCAGGTCTTGCAGGATTTTCAGTTTTCGCGCCTGGGCGCAAAAAACGATGTGAAGGTCAACTGCTGGGTTCTGGCTTCCACCAACCACGACCTTGAACAGGACGTCAGAGACCGCCTGTTTCGAGAAGACCTTTACTACCGGCTGAACATTATCAGCATATTCATCCCCCCTCTCAGGGAAAGGCCGGAAGACATCCACCTGTTCATTGATTACTTTGCCGGGCAGTTTGCCAGGAAAATCGAAAGCCCGCTCTTTGAATTCAGCGCCCATGTACGGAATTTCCTTCGCCAGTATTCCTGGCCCGGCAACGTC
>JAQYWL010000205.1 GCA_030145035.1 Desulfobacteria bacterium
AGACCATGCTTGAAGCGAGTTTTTCATAACATGAATGGAGCCATTTTCTTTTATCACGGAATAGCCCTCCGGCAATGCGGCTTGCAAGCCAGATGAAAGGTAATGGCAGAGAAATGACAGGCCCGTTCGGACGTATGCCGGACTTCTTAAACACCCGGATAACCTCATTAAATTCATAGGGTTCTGCGTCACAGACATTAAGGATATGAAATCCCGTATTTATCTCCTTTCTACGTCCCATGTGTCTGCGTGCGTCTGTGGCTAATTTTTCTTGATCTCTTTTACCAATTCCTCAATTTTTACCCCGTTAATCCTGGACCTGTTTAACTGGGATGAAATGTTTATCCTGCCTGCTCCGCCTGCCCCGTAGCTCCGGCAGATGGTACTGGGGTAGGTAGCAACTATCGTACTGGGGTGAAATGATCCTCTTGTTCCACCGGGGCGTAGCTTATTCAATTCATACACTATCCGTATCATACATTATCCGTACTATCGGTTTCTGCGCAGGAACCCTTCGAAAAATGGATCTATTATTCTATATTTTCCCCTGCCTGTGCGTTTGACTATGCCTTTAAGCAAGAGTGATTTAACAGCTCTCCCAATATTTATCCTCCTCTCATTTGAGTAAAGGTCTTCAATAAACTACAAACGGTTCCAGCTCTTCTCTGTGCTTCAATCCGCGGAAAACTTCATAGCACAAAACCCTTCATCCACCTTTTCAATTTGAACAGGATAGTTCAAGGAGATATAATACTCTTTATCTTTTTTCATAACCTCCCTCCAGTACTTGTATGGCCCTCAAAGCATCTTTCACCCCATCAGAAAGCGGGGTCGCTTATGTATGGCGCAAGCGATATGCATATATTTGTTTTTCGAATTTTTTTGGAACCGATGGACGCTTCTAACGGGGTAAACTTGATACTCAGGGAGTCTCTTAGTCCCTTTTGTCAGAGTAACGATTCGATCCAAGGACTCATGATAATAGATGGTACTGGGGTAATCTGTGGACCGATCTCTGCCGGCATCTCCACCAACCCACCAAACACAACCCTCTTCAACCACTTCTTCCACGCCGTCGTCTTCGGCATAACCCCCAGCATTACCGCCAACTTCTTAACCGGCCGCAATATCCTTTGCCGCATTGACACACTATTCGTTTTATTGATGGCTCACTCTGATCATCTATCCCCTGTATTCTTTGCTTGTGATAAAGCTTTTCCTTTGAATTTTTGACATTCAGTCACAAGCCCCTCGATCATTTGCCAGGCATCATTCTTCGTGCCTTTCAGAAGAACTCGGGAAAAATCATCACAAAGTGGGTTAACCATCCGCTCAAGGACATGCTCCGGAGACGGCTCCCTCGTGCGTCTACAATGATCAAGGAGTACGCGAAAATGACCTACGGTTCTTTTCACCATAAGTTTCATCTAATATACCTCGATGTTTTTTCCATCATAGTAAATCTCGAGCTTATCACTAAAAACATCTTTGGAGAGACCAAATAGGTCCAGGACAGAAGTGCCGATCCTTCTCTTTTCCCCGGCATCCAGGGCAGCATCCAAGGAAAAACAGCCTTCCCCTCCTGAATAAAGCGTGTAACCATTATATTCTATTATGAGTGACGCGTCCCTCATAAACTCACCTATTGTCTTAAGCTTTTGATTAAAGCTGGAAGCTGAACAGCTAATCTCTTCCGTAGAGGGGTCTACTTGATAATAAATCCTCATGGTCTCAGCTTTCAAAACCCTGGCCAACATGCAGAGAAAATCATAGATCTTCTCCAGAGGAATCTCAAAGCTCAACCCTCCATCTGTGATTCCCACAAATAATTCTTGATGTTGAATTGGATCAAAAGAAGGGAAAGGTTCTTTTTTGGTATCGCCTCCTACAGGAACTAAAACGATTTGATTCTCAAACTCCCTGATCTCTAATATCTGTCCCCCCTTGAGTCCCAAATTCTGGCATATTTTCTCTGGAAGTTTAACCATATCATTAATCAAAGTTGCATAATGCATTTTTTTGCTCCTCTTAAAGATATTAGATGGGTATACGGTTCACTCAAGTACCCACCAGATGTTGTGTTGGGCACCATCTCGGAAACCTCCGCCCCACAACGGATTGGGAAACTCTCCAGAGGCCTATCGTCTGAGGGTTGCTGCCAGAGCGGATCTCTGGACCGTTGCTCAGCACAGCTCGAACCACAGTATGTAGTAGGTACTTGAGTGAAGCGGATACCCAGCAGATATTATTTCACTGGGGCCGCAATTCCTATTACCATATCGCCCAGCATCAAAACATATTGGCGTTTCTTGGTGTAGCTAAGCAGGTACTGTTTCATGACCAAATACCCTCAATAATTCGAACTTAGGGGCTCCGCCCCAATTGGAATAATGGAATGGTGGAACGGTGGAATATTGGGTTAAGAGGATTTAAGACAAGCTGGCTATCCCATTCACTCAAGCCAACTACCTTTAAGTTTTTGAATTCAAAGAGTATTTGGTCGTTGTCGAAAGAAGAACAACAAATTAGAAAAATAGCAATATAATCATCTGGATATCTGTTTTCAACTTGAGTAAAGGGAATACCCAACTAAGACAAATTAGAAATAATTCTTCTGGTTATAACGGATTTTGGGGAGTTTGATTGTTACCAAGCTCAATTTATTGTGGGCGACAACACATCAACCCACAACATATTGATATTACAGCGAATATCTGCCTAGACTTTTTATTAATAGTTTTATATAGTTAGAGACCATACCCTACCAAGGAGGTCTCTAACTATATGGGGAAAGCAGATACAGAGTCCGCTACCCGAAAGAAAAGAATCATATGCTTACCTTTTTCTCAAGAAGATTATATCATAAATGTTGACGACCCGATTGATTTCCGAAAATGCATCGATGAACGAATCAAGTTGTTTCCTGAATTGTTTCCTCCTGAAATTTCTAACGGATATCTAATGAAGGACATCTATTATTCCAAAAAGCAGTCAATTCCGATTCGTCGTATAGAAATCGAAGACACTCCCCATACTATTCGTCCTTCATTTTTGATGCCATATATGACAGGGATTACTGAGGAAATCGAAAAAGCGCTTTTCATGAGAAAGTTTAACGTTCCCTTTTGGGCCTTGAGCTATGCTTTTGGTCAAGATCCGATGTACTGGTATAGAATAGAGCAATCACTTGGCCGGAACAGTATTGTCGGGACAACGATCAGAAATGCTGACGATATCCCTGAGCATCTTGGGGCCGATGAAAAACATACTCGGATTTTAGGTAATAAAGTTTATGTTGCTACTACCGTCGGCAACGAATGTATTCTCGGTGCATCTGTAGCAAAGGATGCCGGAGAACATTCTTTACAAGATGCCTATCAAGTTTTCAAAGATGAGGCCCAATGCTTAAAGCCGACCTATACTCCCACTACAGTGAATATGGATGGGTGGAAAGCCACTCGAAATGCCTGGAAATTTCTCTTCTCGTCGGTTGTTATCATCTGCTGTTTTCTACATGTCTTCATTAAAATTCGCGATAGGGCCAAAAGGAAGTACAAAGACATCTTTGATCAGGCCGCATCCAAGCTTTGGGACTGTTATCATGCTGTAAATAAAATTACATTCTCTCAGCGAATCAGGAGGCTTATCGAGTGGTGCAAGAAAAATAACATGCCATCTGTTATTGCAACTCCCATTAAAAAGTTACGTAAGAATATTGCTGCATATAAAGTCGCATATGATCACCCGACAGCACATCGAACCAGCAATATGGTTGACAGGCTGATGCAAAGAATGGATCGCCACCTGTTTAGCACCCAATATTTTCATGGATCAATGGCTGCAGCCGAGCTGAGTATTAGAGGCTGGACGCTTATCCAAAATTTTGCCCCCTACAATCCACGAACAGTAAAAAAGCTAAATGGCTTTAAAAGCCCGGCTGAACGGTTAAATCAATTTAGATATCATGATAACTGGTTACATAATCTTTTCATTTCGGCTTCTTTGGGAGGGTATCGCAGTCCTCCCCAAAATCCGATATAATGAGCTTTTTTCCTTTATGAGCCCAATTTGTGAGGTCAAGTCATCGATTTGTTTTTGAATATTCTTGATATGCTGTTGCGAGGTTCGTCTTCTGACTTCGCAGTCAGCCATTTCACTTTTTTCAAGCCAATTTGCGCTTCGTATTCACCTTGAAAGTATTTTACCCGTTCGATATATCTTTGTAACAACAGATCGCCCAAGAGGTTCATCATCCGTAATCCCGGATCTACGTTTGCCGTTTCGTATGACACTTTTATCACACTTGACTGCCTCGGTATACTTACCTTAAAGCTTAATAATTGTGGCAAGCCATTATTATTAGATTCACCAATGTCATTCAATATATCCCTATCAAACGTTCGCGCTTCTATAATCGCCTTTATATTCTGAGGAGAATCAATATAAATCTCCTTGCCTTCCTCATCCATCGTAAGCATGCCAGGCCGTACCACCATATCAATACGGTACACTTTGGGCATCGAAAAACTTATCACTCCAGCGGCAACAGCGCAGATCAAGGTGCCTGCGATGATTAAATACCTCCTTTTCCATATGACCCGCAGGTAGTCCATGAGTTCGATTTCGTCGTCGAATTGTTCTTCTCTGTAGCGTGTTGGCTCTCGTGGTTGTGTTTCGTCCATTTGATCTCTCCTCGATGCGATGTGGGACAATTTACCGCCCGTTCGATTCTCTCACTGGAGCCGCGGAGCCCGCAGAGAGAAATATATTCTTTCATTTGCCGAGAGATTACGGCAAATGAAAACCGTCAGCTCGCCCGAGGCGGGCCATTAAGATCAGTTTTGACTGCGAATTATTGTTGCTATTTCTTCAAACACCTCATCGAGGTCGCCGCCATGTGATTCCTCAACAACAATTTCTTTTTGAACGATTACGTGCTTATGATGTGGATAGGTAGCGATTTCTGGCCAATGCGGAGAATTGTCCCATCTACAAATCAAACGGCCCTCCCCGTCTTGCCAGTGGTATGCATACTTAAAGGTGAATTCACCGAGAACAACTTGTCTGATAAAAAGGACGCTGTGGTCAAAAAAAGTGACTTGGCCCCTGAATCGAAGATTTGGCCCGGCCTGATCGAAATCACTAATTGACCAGGATTGAATAAGATCGCCATACTTCTCTATCAGGCTAACTAGCACGACGCAATTCCTCAAGCTGGGACCGCCACCATTTTAGGGCTGCATCTGCATATTCCCAGTCCATGAGGTCATCTTCTTCTCCAAAGTCCTCGTCTTGCCGCTTTCGCTCGAGCCGTCCTCTAAAAGACTTTAGAGACTCTCGGTACTTTTTCTCAAACAGCGCACACTCAGCTTCATAACGAGACAATTTCGCAAGCCCCGTTAAAATGAAGTATTCGCGCAACACCATTGACTCTGTTCGCCCGGTTTTATCAAGTACTTCACTGATTGACATGATTCACCCCCTGATTATGTTGAAAGAATCCGGTTAGCAAACAAAGAAGGCTCAGGATGGTGAATGGGGATATTAGTAGTTAATAGGGGACGTTGTTACCTTCTGACCTTATTGTAAGTAATCTAACAGTTTTTTGTCATTGTCATACCAGTGAAATATAGAAGAAGAAGGCATTTCACGGCACAGGACCAGTTTTTTCCCTCTCTCTATGCATCTGCTGACACTCTTCTCACTCAACCTTAGCGCTAACGCTATTTTTGTCCCTGTGTACCCCAACTTCACCGCTCCAAGATAACTGATAATACCCCTGGAATAACTGGTTTTTTCGCCCTCGTTTCGATGACATCAAGTCCTTGATATCTATCCCAATATACTCGCTTACCCTCTTAATCAACTCATATATAGAAATCTTATAGCGTACCCTTCCTTCTTCAAATTCCTCGGCCTCTTCCAGAACTCTCCCAACAAAATCCCCACTACCCAAAATCCTTTCATCTCCCTTTTCCCTGCCCGCCATTGCTCTCGCGCAGGCGAGGCAGGCGGGACGCTCCCCCTTCTTCCGACCAAGAAGGCCTCCCTTGTTCCCGCCCGGGACAACTTTGGGGACGGACAACTTTGGGGACGTTGTTGACTAAATTGAATAACTTTTTCTTTTAGCCATCCCTGCGCTATCCCGTCGCCACGGCTTCCGAGACTTTTACGCTAACTCGGTAGCCCAACTGTGACAGAAAATCTTCGCAATCTTCCCAGGTCATCCCGAATGCCCTCACATCCGCCAAGCCTACTCGGCTGACGATATCTCGCAGGATTTCAAAGTCCTGGTCTTCGAAATCCGCCTCCATC
>JAQYWL010000250.1 GCA_030145035.1 Desulfobacteria bacterium
ACAGTATTGCTGGCGGATGATAATTATTTAAAATTTCGGCATCCTTCATTTTCGCCATAAAGTAGTTTACACCTGTTGACCAGTGTTCAGGTTTCAGTGTTCAGGCCCTGCCCCGGTAATTTGCTGGGCCGGGGTTTCAGATCTTGCGTTTCTTGCTCCTGACACCTGACACCTGACACCTGACACCTGACACCAAAAAGTACGAACAAAAGAATTTATCTCTTGGCGTCCGCATTCTTGAAAAGTGTAAACCGAGGAATGAAGGATGCCAAATTTTCCATTGCCGCTTTGAGGGTCGTTAGAATGGAGGCTCAAACATTTTTTATTCGCTCTGTGATGGTCCAAAATGTCATTATGGGGATTATTGCGACAATTATTGTGGTCCTCCTGCTCCGTTCGATGTGGAAACACAAGATGAACCACATTATCGCTGTGGCCATGTGGGGGGTGATCACTTTGTGGTTCTTTAATGGTCCCTTTTGGGGGTTTAGCGCCGTCACGGTAAGTCCGGAGGGCCTGAAAGTTCATTACGGATTTCTCTCCGTCTACAGAAACACCACGTTGCCCGTGGACACACACTGGAAGATCCGTAAGTATCTGGGTGGCATCAGGAAGTTGAAAAACCTCTACTTTTTCGAACTGGCCAATCACCAGAGTCTGAAAATCCGGGGCAAGGACAGGCGTGAAGTATTGCAGGCCCTTGGGGCGGCTATTGACCGCATAAATGGAAGACCTATGGGACGGGTAGTGGAGCGGCCTGTGAATATGTAGAGAATTTGGGGGCTTCGCCCCAATTGGAGTACCTGCCCGCCATCGCTCTCGCCTGCCCGGTTGTGCCTCGCAATGGCAGGCGGGCTCAGGCGAGGCAGGCGGGTTGGAGCAATGGAGTACTGGAGTGATGGGTGAGAAGCAGTTGGCGTAAGGCCGAGGGCACAAGGCGCACGGGGAAAAACATGTTGTCTTGTGCCTTTAAAATCCCCCCTAACCCCCCTTTGAAAAAGGGGGGAATCAAAGGAAACATTCCATTACTCCTTCGATAGGTTGTATGAAATTCGAGATGGAATACCATGAAAATACACGAATACCAGGCAAAGGAGATCTTTTCGCAATTTGCGATTCCTGTTCCGCGGGGCTCGGTGGCCGAGGATGCTGATGAGGCCAGGAAAATAGCTGAGCAGATCGGCGGCGCCCGCTGGGTCGTTAAGGCCCAGGTACATGCTGGCGGCCGCGGCAAAGGGGGCGGCGTGCGTGTGGCAGACACGCCAGAAGCGGTGGCCGAGATAGCGGAAAAAATGATAGGCATGACCCTGGTAACACTTCAGACGGGCCCCCAGGGAAAGCGGGTGGCCAGGGTGCTGGTGGAAGAGGGTGTTCCAGTCAAACAGGAGTTCTACTTGGGCGCAGCCGTTGATCGGGCAAAGCAATGCCCGGTCTTGATCGCAAGTTCTGAGGGCGGCATTGGGATTGAGGAGCTGGCCGCCGGCCATCCTGAACGGATTGTCAGGGAGTGGATCGACGTGGGCCTTGGCCTTCCAGCCTTTCAGGCACGAAATCTCGTCTTTGGCATGGGGATAGACACCAGTTTTGTAAGGACGGGCACAGGGATCTTTAGTCAGCTTTACAGGCTGTTTGAGTCGCACGATTGCACGCTGGTTGAGATCAACCCTTTGGTCGTGACGGAGGACAAACGCCTCCTGGCCCTTGATGCCAGGATAGAGTTTGATGACAATGCCCTGTATCGCCACAAGGATCTGTTGGAACTAAAAGACACTGACGAGCAGGATCCATTGGAGCTTGAGGCCTCACGGCATCGCGTGAACTACATCCGCATGGAGGGTGATATTGGAATCATGGTCAATGGCGCGGGGCTGGCCATGGCCACAATGGACTTGATCAAGCAGGCCGGGGCCAATCCCGCCAATTTTCTGGATGTGGGTGGCGGGGCCACCACAGAGATGGTTACCAAAGGTTTTGAGATTATATTGCAGGACAAAAACGTTCGGGGAATCTTGATTAACATATTTGGCGGCATCCTGCGATGTGACATACTGGCCAAAGGGGTGGTGGACGCGGCCAAAAAGGTAGCGATCAAGGTGCCTGTGGTGGTCCGTCTGGAAGGGACTAATGTGGAGCAAGGCCGGAAGATCCTGGCCGACTCAGACCTCGATTTGGTTGTAGCCCACAGCATGGCCGACGCAGCAGAAAAGGTGAAGGGGATATAAAATCGCGGAGCGATTTTATGAGCATATTAATCGACAACAATACCCGCCTCCTGGTCCAGGGGATAACGGGCAAGGAAGGGAGTTTTCATACCCGGCAGTGTGTGGCGTACGGCAGCAACATTGTGGCAGGGGTGACTCCTGACAAGGGAGGACAGACCTTAGATGGCATCCCGGTCTTTAACACCATTCAAGGCGCGGTTGAGAACACTGGTGCAAACGCCAGTCTTATCTTTGTGCCGTCTCCTTTTGCGGCGGACGCGATCATGGAGTCTGCCGCGGCAGGTATTCCGTTGGTAATCTGCATTACCGAGGGGATTCCTATCCTTGACATGTTCAAGGCGGTTCAGTTCTTGAAACGCCGCAACTGCCGCCTCATCGGTCCGAACTGCCCCGGGGTGATTTCACCAGGTCGTTGCAAGGCCGGTATCATGCCCGGCCATGTCCACAAAGAGGGACCGATTGGCGTGGTGTCAAGGAGCGGCACGCTGACATATGAAGTGGTGTATCAGCTCACCCAGAGCGGCCTGGGGCAGAGCACCTGTATCGGGATCGGGGGCGATCCGATAATCGGTTCCTCCTTTGTGGATATCTTGAAGCTCTTTGATAAGGACCCTGAGACTGAAGGTGTGGTGCTCATCGGTGAGATCGGGGGCAGCGAAGAGGAGACGGCTGCCGGGTACATCAAGGATCATTTCAACAAACCCGTGCTCGGATTTGTTGCGGGGTTGACCGCCCCGCCGGGAAAGCGCATGGGACATGCAGGTGCAATCATATCAGGCAGCGTGGGCACAGCCGGAGAAAAGATAACCGCCATGCGCGAGGGCGGCATTTACGTGGTGGAACACCTGGGAGAGATAGGTAGGGAAGCCAGCAAAGTGTTTTGCTGACGCATTGACTAGTTTTTCTTTGACATTGCACAGAAAATGCACTAAAGGCCAAGCCGTGACCTTTCTCCTACCTACATACTACTAACCGAAAGGGCCCATTATGATCGAAATCAGAGTTCATGGTCGAGGCGGCCAGGGGGCGGTGACTTCCACGGAGTTGATGGCCCTGGCGGCCATTAATGAGGGCAAGTATGCCCAGGCATTCCCCAGTTTTGGTCCGGAACGACGTGGGGCTCCAGTGATGGCCTTTGTACGCATCGCAGATGGTCCTATCCGAACCCGCGAGAAGGTTTACCAGCCCGATGTTGTGGTGGTGCTCGATCCTACGATCCTGAAGATCGTGGACGTGACGGCCGGGCTTAAGAGAAACGGTATGGTTATTCTGAATACCTCCAAGGATGAAGAGGAGGTGCGCAAAACCTTTGGCATCAAGGCAAAGATGGCCCTTGTGGATGCCACGAGCATTGCCATGAAACAACTGGGCCGCCCTATTACCAATACGACCATGCTGGGTGCTCTCATAAAGGCTTCAGGGGTTATTGATATCAAGTCTATGGAGACACCGCTCAAGAAGCGCTTTGGGCGCATTGCCGAGAAAAACCTGAATGCTATGAGGGAAGCCTATGAGCAGGCTCAATAGAGAACTCAGGGGCTTCGCCGTATTCTGGAGTATTGGAGTATTGGAGTGATGGAGTGATGATCAAAGTGAACTAAAGTGAGATAGAGTGCCTAGAGTGCCTAAAGTTATTTAACGATGCTTTTTTATTATACAATTTTAGTAGACTTCAGACACCTTGGACAGTTTTTTTAGTGCTCCATTACTCCAACACTCCATTACTCCGTTTTCCTATTCAGGACGAGAAGGTTTAGAACAGCACGAAAGAAAGCATAAATGGGTACGAAATTCTGAGACGTAAGGAGTGAAGACATTGGCAAAGGTAGATGCAATTACAGGATGGAAAGATCTGGAGATCGGGTGTGCCATCATAGAACCCGGCAGTTCAAGGAGACTTAAAACCGGCGACTGGCGCAGCCAGAGACCGGTCACAGACCGCGACGAGTGCATCAAGTGCGGGCTGTGCTGGATCTACTGCCCGGACATAGTCTATTCGCCTACCAGGAACGGCTATTTTAAGTGGAACGGGGACTACTGCAAGGGGTGCGGCATCTGCGCTCACGAATGTCCGAAGGATGCCATTACCATGGTTATGGAGGGAGAGTAGTTATGCCAAAGAGAGTGGGAATCGAGGTCTCGTTGGCTGCGAGCGAGGCAGCGTGTGCTGCAGATGTGGACGTAATAGCGGCCGACCCTGTCACACCTCAAACGCACATCGTAGAGCATCTGTCTGAACTGGTGGCAGACGGCGAATTGGATGCTGAGTTTATGCCAGTGGAATCCGAGCATTCTGCCATGAGTGCATGTATCGGGGCAGCGGCAGCAGGGGCGCGCACCTTTACGGCAACCAGCGCGCCGGGCCTTGCCCTCATGCATGAGATAGTCTTTATTGCTCCTTCACTGCGCACCCCGATTGTGATGGTCGTGGCCAACCGTGCCCTGTCCGGTCCCATCAGCATATGGAACGATCACAGTGATATTATGGCCGAGCGAGACTGCGGCTGGATCCAGACCTTTGCTGAAAATGGCCAGGAGGTCTTTGACCTGATCATCCATGCCTTCAGAGTGGCCGAGGACCCCGAGGTTTTACTTCCCGTGATAGTCAACATGGATGGGTTTACGCTCAGCCACGTGATTGAGCCGATTGAGATGTTAAGCGCCTCGGAGGTGAGTGAATATCTTAAACCGTACAACCCCCAGATGGTTCTTGACCCCAGAGAGCCTATAACCATGGGACCGGTCGGAGTGCCCGAAATGTATACCGAGGCCAGATATCAGGCCGAATCGGTCCTTAATGGTTCCAAGAAGGTCATTGTAAAGGCATGGAAGGAGTTTGCAAAACTTTACGGACGCTCCTACAAACCGATTGAGACATACCGGACCGAAGGTGCTGAGGTGGTTCTGATGACCATGGGCTCTGTCACAGAGACCGCCATGACTGCGGTGGACAGGATGCGCGAAAAAGGGATCGAGGTGGGTCTGATGCGATTTCGTCTCTGGCGGCCGTTTCCCGTTCAAGAATTCAGGCGGGCTGTTAAGGGGATAAAAGCGCTGGCTGTTGTGGATAGGGCGATTTCGTTTGGTGCCCAGGGTGGTCCTGTTTGCTCGAAAGTCAAATCTGCCCTGTACGGTGCGCCTGACCAGCCACAGGTCTTTGGATTTATTTCCGGCCTTGGGGGGCGCGACATTACGGTGGAAATGTTTGAAGAGATCGTCAAAAAGGCCATCCGGTATGCCACAAAAGGGAAAGGCCCCATGTATGAACTTATTGGAGTGAGGGAAAGATGATGGACGCCACGCCAAGAGACTTTAAGAAGTTTACTCGCAAATCCTTGCCAAGGGTGGAAGCCCTGGCCCAGGGCCACCGCGCCTGCCAGGGGTGCGGAGAGATACTGGCACTGCGCATGGCACTCAAAGCCATGGGAAAGAATATCATTGTGGCGAGCGCAACCGGGTGTATGGAGATCGTGACTTCTTCCTATCCCCAGACTGCCTGGGAGGTGCCGTGGATTCACGTGGCCTTTGAAAACGCAGCAGCCGTGGCTTCCGGGATTGAGGCGGGTCGCAAGGCCCTGATGCGAAAAGGGAGGCTACGGAAGCAACGGACCACTATCGTTGCCATGGCAGGAGATGGCGGCACGGCCGACATCGGAATCCAGGCTCTGTCCGGTGCCCTGGAGCGGGGGCACGATTTTGTATATATCTGCCTTGACAATGAAGCTTACATGAATACGGGCATCCAGCGCTCGAGCGCTACCCCTTATGGTGCCATGACCACCACATCGCCGCCGGGAAAGTTGAGCATTGGACAGCACACCTGGAAAAAGAATGTGCCGGCCATAGCCGCAGCCCACGGTATCCCGTATGTTGCCACAGCCTCACCGGCCTATTATCTGGATCTTATGAACAAGGCCAAAAAGGCCGCCATGATCAAAGGCCCGGCTTACCTTCACCTTTATTCCCCCTGCCCCACAGGCTGGCGTCTTGCCCCGGAGCGAGCCGTTGAAATCAGCCGCCTTGCGGTTCGGACCAACATCTTTCCCTTGTATGAGGTCGTGGACGGGCAGTATATCTTAACCAAAAAGATCAAGAAGCCAAAGCCCGTGGAGGAATACTTGAAGCTCCAGGGACGCTTCCGTCATCTGGACAAAAAAACCATCCAGGAGATCCAGGACAGAGTTGACCGGGAATATGAGGCCCTTGTTCAGAAGGCGGCAGTGGCTGAGGCAGAAGAGGAGTCTACTGAAGAGGCTGAGAAATAGCGTTTCCGCAAACCGAAGCGTTACCTTTACCTGATTTGGACAGGTCGCCGGGGAATGTGATCCGAGCGGCCTTTTTTGTGTGTAAATGCATAGGGCAGAGAGCATAGCGCATAGCGCATAGCGTTTCAGGCCAAGCTATGCTATTGTTGTTTATTGTGATGTTGCATTTTGCTGGGTCATGGCGGTTATTTCACTTTAGGCACCCTGGCCCAGACCCTGGCCCAGACCGGGTTGGGGAGCGTGATAGCCTCTCGCGAGCGCGACGCGCCAGGGCGGGCCTGGATTACCGGCTTGGTAGCTTATAGTAAACTGAAGCGCCAGGGCGGGCCGATTGGGGCGAAGCCCCTAAGGGCGGGGTTTATCCCCGCCCGAAAGGTCGACAGATTCCGGACACGCGCTCCCTCTTTACTGGGTCCATCCATGGGAGAGTGCTCTACACCTATCGCATTGTGCCCGCGCATATACGTTTCGGGCGGGGATAAACCCCGCCCCTACTTCACTTTAGGCACTTTAGTCACTCTCAGTTGAACCATGAAATATACCCTCACATTTGAGCCTGACAAGACGGCCATTCACGTTGACAAGGGAACTAATCTGTTGGAGGCAGCCCTTGCGGCTGGCGTTCACATCAATGCCTCGTGCGGCGGCCAGGGCGTTTGCGGCAAGTGCCGCGTGACGATTGAGGCAGGGGAGTTTGATAGCGAAAAGACCGAAAAGATAAGTCAGGAAGAATACGAGGAGGGATGGCGGCAAGCATGCAGAACTTTCGTGCTTTCAGACTGCACCGTGCAGATTCCCGTTGAGTCGAGAGGGCCAAAAGGCCTTGTGGCCGAGAAACTCGACATGGGCAAGGCAGAGCGCAAGATTCCTGTCCTAGAGACAATACCTTTGGCAGAAGGGTGGCAGTTTGATCCTATGGCTGTCAAGGTGCCGGTTCGACTCACCGCGCCTACGTTACAGGACAACGTGAGCGACCTGTCGCGCTTTTCCGCGGCGCTGAGACAGCAGCATCATATCGAAGATATTTCTGCAGATATACGGTGCCTGAAAACCATGCCAAAGATCTTGAGGACAAGTGATTGGTTTGTCACGGCCACCCTGACGGCTGCGCCAGCATCGAGTGCGCTTTTGTCCCAAAAAGACAAGAATTCCATCTTGAACCTGGTCCGCGTGGAAGGCGGGGATACATCTGACCAGAATTTGGCCATCGGTTTGGATATTGGAACAACAACCATATGCGGCCAGCTTATTGATCTTAAAACTGGAAGGGTCATGGCGGAACGGACCGAATACAACAGGCAGGTTGAACACGGCGACGATGTCATCACCCGCATCGTATATGCGCAAAAACCTGAAGGGCAAAAAAAGCTGCAGTCTCTTGTTGTATCTTCCGTGAACCAGGTTATTGATGAGCTTCTGGAAGACACCGACAGCTCAAAGAAGAGCATCTCATGCATTGCTGCTGCCGGCAACACCACCATGACGCACCTTCTTCTTGGTATGGAGACACGTTATATCAGGGAGGCGCCTTATGTGCCGATGGCCAATTTTATGCCGCTTGTATTGGCGGAAGACATCGGCATCGACCTGCCTGACTGTGTGCAGGTTTACAGTTTTCCTTCGGTGGCAAGTTATGTTGGAGGAGACATTGTCTCCGGCATACTCGGCTCTGGCGTGTTTCAAAAAGACGAACTGACTCTCTATTTGGACATTGGCACCAACGGTGAGATTGTTTTGGGGAACCGTGATTGGCTTGCGTGTGCCGCCTGTTCCATGGGTCCTGCCTTTGAGGGGGGTGGCATCAAACACGGCATGCGCGCCGACCTGGGGGCCATCGAAGGATTCCACATCAATCCGGTGACGCTGGAACCTATGGTGATTACAGTGGGAAGGAAAACACCACTGGGTATTTGCGGGTCCGGCCTGATTAGCATCCTTGCTGAGCTGCTTTGTGCATGTGTAATCGACCGCAACGGCAAATTTGATCGCAGCCTGTCTTCTGACCGCTTACGGCAAGGACGGTTCGGCTATGAATATGTGTTGGCATGGGCAGAAGACTCTGCCACCGGGCATGATATCGTCATCACCGGGGTCGATATTGAAAACCTGATTCGTGCCAAAGGGGCGCTTTTTGCCGGATGCCTTACGCTTCTTGAGACCCTAAATCTCTCGTTCGATGACCTGGACAGGGTAATCATCGCGGGCGCCTTTGGCCGATACATCAACCTTGAAAAAGGGAAACTGATTGGCCTCTTTCCGGATATCCCAGTTGAAAAGTTTCATTTCCTGGGAAACGGATCCTTGTTGGGGTCGCGATTGGTGTGCGTTTCCACCGGAATGTTGCATGAGGTGGAACGGATTGCTAAAATGATGACCAATATTGAACTTAGCGACAACCAGTCCTTCATGGACAAGTATATGGGAGCCCTTTTTCTTCCCCATACAGACGCCCGCCTTTTCCCTGATGTGAGCAAATACCTTGATAGTATAGGAATTTCCTTTTCTAAGCGGCGCATTCAGCCGTCGTAGCCAGGGCTACTATGGCGAAGTCGGCGCCGCGTTATATAAAATCGCGCAGCGATTTTATAGCTTGAGGCGAACAGCCAGATGATACTTAGTACACGCATTCTTAAATACGATTCCGTATTTTAATCGGTTTGTTCATTTCAAAAGGAACGTTTCATGACTATGACCATTGCCATGGCCGGCAAAGGCGGCACCGGCAAAACCACGATTGCATGTCTTCTGATACGCTTTCTTCTAAAGAAAGGGATGGTGCCAATCCTGGCCGTGGATGCGGATGCCAATGCGAATTTAAATGAGGTACTTGGACTCAGGGTGGAGACCACGCTCGGCGAGGCCAGGGAAGGGCTTAAGGATGACGTGCCCGCAGGGATGACCAGGGACCTCTTCATGGAATACAAGGTTCAACAGTCGTTGGTGGAGAGCCATGGGTATGATCTGATCGTTATGGGCCGTCCTGAAGGCCCGGGCTGCTATTGTCATGCCAACACTCTCCTTTCTCGGTACATGGAGATCCTTTGCGAAAACTACCGCGTTGTTGTCATGGATAATGAGGCAGGCATGGAGCATATCAGTCGCCTGTTAGCCCGTCGCGCTGATATCTTGCTGATTGTATCTGACCCAACCCAGCGGGGGATACTGGCAGCCAGGCGGATTCGTGATCTTGCCCGTGAGCTCAAGCTAAATGTCAAGAAAGACTATGTGATCATAAACCGAGTCAACGGGGAGTTGCCGCCTGAGATCAAAGATGCCGTGGATGCGGCCGGATTGAATCTGGCCGGGTGCGTAGAAGAAGACCCGTTGATTTCCCGCTACGATGCGGAGGGGCGCCCCACCGTGGAACTGCCGGATGATGCAACGTCGGTGCAGGCGCTGAATGGGATTTTTGAAACCATTTTGGAAAAGTGAGCTAAAGTGCC
>JAQYWL010000547.1 GCA_030145035.1 Desulfobacteria bacterium
AACTTTCAAGACTGCCGCTCCGTTTTTTTAGGCATTTTTGATTTTCATGGCACTAAAGAATTGATTTTTCATGGTGAATTGGATAACTATCATGACAAGTTAGTTTGCTTCGCTCACAATTGGAATAATGGAATAGTGGAATGATGGAATCATGGGTCCACAGGAAAAAAGATTAAAAAATGATTTGTTGGCGCAAGGGTCTACACAATCGACAAGCATAATGTTTTCCCTTGACAATGTAGTCACATAATTTTAATATTGTAGTAACTTAAGGGGGTGAAGTATGAAAAAGGCTGGTGTACGTGAATTGAAAATCCATCTCAGCCAATATCTTCGACAGGTCAAGCAAGGCGAGAATATTTTGGTTACCGAACGTGGCAGGGCAATTGCTCAAATTGTGCCGATCAAGCCCGCTGAAAAAAGAGAAGACATTCAGTCTGTCCTATTTCATCTGGCAAAAAAAGGTCATATTCTGCTCCCTCAGCAATGGGGAAAACCCATGGGGCATCCCAGGCGTATACGGGTCAAAGGGACTCCATTTTCTGATGCGGTTATCGAGAATCGGAGATGATTCTATATTGCGATACTTCAGCCTTGATCAAGCGCTACGTGGAGGAAGATAGGAGTGACGAAGTTGACGGCCTTTGGGAAGAGGCTGTGGAGGTGGTTACTTCGACAGTAGCATTTGCTGAAACTATGGCGACTTTTCGTCGCAAATACAGAGAGGGAGTTCTCTCTGAAGTTGGGTGTATCCAGACCGTTGCGGAATTCAAAAATGAGTATCCTCAGCTCATTCTGGTCCCCATCAGCTCAGAACTGAACCAAATAATAGAAGGGCTTCTCTTAAAGCACCCGTTAAGAGGCTTTGATGCTATTCATTTGGCGTCTGCCTTGCTAATTCATAAAGGCAGTCATCTTGCTACAAGGTTTGCCTGCTTTGATCATGCCTTAAACAAGGCCGCTGAAGAAGAAGGGCTTGATGTTCCATTTGCCCAACAGCTTGCCGACTCAAAAAAGCCTTCCTGAAGGTGTTTTTCGCCCCCAGCGAAGTTCCGGTAATGGGTACCATCTCATATTCGTGCTGGTAGGATAACTCAGTGGATTGTTTAGATGAAAATCATTTACACTGCTGATTTGCATGGTATTGAAGGTTTATATTCTCAACTGTTTCGTCTCGCCGTCAATTCGCGGGCAGATGCAATAATCGTTGGTGGGGACCTGCTGCCAAAACATGGGTTTCTTCGGACCTCTGTAGAGGACCAACGAGATTTTATCAGCCACTTTATGAAACGAAAGCTGGAGGAAATTCAGGGCGGGCTGGAAGTTTACGCCATGATGGGAAACGACGATTGGCTCATCAATATGCCATATCTTGAGGAGTTACAAAGCCACGGGTTACTGAGGCTCCTTCATAACAAAAAATACCGGACGGGAAATGGGTTCGAAATAATTGGGTACGGCAATGTTCCACCGACCCCGTTCAGCATTAAAGATAGCGAGCGTCTGGACACTGCCGACGCCCCAATAGAACCTCAACATTTTGCCGCGTGTATCAGTACGGACAAAGGGATAAGACAGATCGATGCTGTTACGCATTTCAGCCGCCATCATACAATTGAAGAAGAGCTGGCCAGACTTCCGGTTTCTAAATCATATGAAAAAACGGTCTATGTGACGCATGCACCGCCGTTTCAAACCAACTTAGACGTGTTGTATGACGGCCGCGCGGTTGGAAGCCGCGCCATCCGGCAATTCATCGAAGAAAACCAGCCTTACCTGACCTTGCACGGCCATATACATGAAGCACCTTTACGTTCCGGAAGTTACCGGGACAAAATTGGCAATACCGTATGCATTAATCCCGGCCAGACGACCAGGGATCTTCACGCTGTCGTGTTTGAGCTGCAAGATGTGTTGAACACAATGAACCATACCATCTTTGGATAATTTGATTGCGTGAAGTTTGGTGACATCTTTAGTTTTACAGTTTCTAAGTAATCCTTTTAGAACCGGTTCATGATGGCAAGTAAGAGGGGACTGGTCGGGGACGTTTTTAAGTTTTAAAGTTAAGGTTGCTCAATCAGGAAACAGAAGGAATGAACTTCAAATGTAAAGTATGTCCCCTAGCTACCAATAGCCGAAATAAATTACTAGCCTTGAGTTCAAAGATGGCAGGTGACTTCAGTGCCAGAGGATAGGAATAATGCGCCCCCGTGGCACTCACAAATGGACCTTCCGCGCCCGCTTTAGGCGACACGCCTTCGGTTGGCGTTCGCAGCCGGCCATAAAGCGAATCGAGGAGGCTGTGTCCGAAATCAAGAAGGTGGCGCGTAAAGAGCCGATTCTGGGCGCTGAAGGCGCGGTGTTATTGCTGGAAAAACTGTCGCCGGCACTTGAGCATGTGGACAGTTCCTCTGGCGCCATCGGCACGGCGGTCAATAACGGCATCGATGCAAGGGTGCCTGTCATCGCCAAAGCACCGGTTGATGATGATTTGCGCGGCAAATGGCTGGAGCGCCTTTGGGACGCTGTTCAAGAGGACGAGATGCCCTACATTGAGAATCTTACCGATTACTGGGGAGATCTCTGCGTGACACCTGAGTGTGCCTCGCGATGGGCAGACCAATTTGTCGGCACCTTACGGATGGCGTGGAGTCCAGATCCAGAGCTTCGCGGCTATTTCAAGGGCACAACAGCCTGCTTGAGCGCTTTGCTCAGGGCTGAGCGGAATGACGAAATCCTCGAGTTGATAGATCTCGCGCCTTACAAATCCCGGCACTATCGAGAGTGGGGAGTGAAAGCACTGGCTGCCGTGGGCAAGAAAGCCGAAGCTATTCGTTATGCCGAAGGAAACAACAGGGACGTTCATAACTAAATAAGTAACTTGACATAGTGGAGGCTTGGTGGTATATGCCAGTTCATGCCAAGACTAGCGCGACTGGATGCACCTGGGGTATTACATCACGTTATTATCCGCGGGATAGGGCGTCGCAAGATATTTTTGAACAAGGCGGACCTTGAGGATTTTGTTGACCGCTTGAACAGTATTTTGCCTGAAGCCAAGACGGTTTGTTATGCATGGGCATTGATGTCAAATCATGCCCATTTTTTGTTTAGGACAGGAGACGTAGGGCTATCGACGGTAATGAGGCGTTTGCTGACCGGCTATGCAGTGAGTTTTAACCGTAGGCACAAGCGTTACGGTCATCTTTTCCAGAACCGATACAAGTCGATTATCTGCCAGGAAGACGTTTATTTGAAGGAACTGGTTCGTTATATTCACCTGAACCCTGTGAGAGCGAAGTTGGTTTCTGGAATTGGCGAGCTCAACCGATACAAATACTCTGGTCATAGTGTATTGATGAGCAAGAGGAAATGTGAGTGGCAGGACACAGACTATGTGCTGTCGTATTTTGGCAAGAGAATCGGTGACGCCAGGAGGCGTTACCTTTCATATGTGAGCGCTGGTATTGATGAAGGTCGTCGTCCGGAGCTTGTTGGCGGGGGGTTGATCAGGAGTGTTGGGGGTTGGTTAGAGGCAAAGAAGCAGCGGTTGAAAGGTAAGGATAGAGTCAGAGGAGACGAGCGTATACTGGGTGATAGTGATTTTGTTTTGGAGATACTTACGGAGGCTGATGAAAAGTTGGATCGGTATTATGAGCTGAAGAGTTTGGGGTTCGACCTCAAAAGGGCTGAACAAAAAGTCTGTGAGATATACGATATAGAGCCGGAAGATATCTATTTAAAGAGTCGGGAAAAGATTCGAGTTGAAGCCAGGAGTTTATTTTGCTACTGGGCTGTCAGAGAGTTAGGATATGGGTTGTCGGAACTGGGCAGACGGCTTAGTATGAGCCAGCCTGGTGTTGGGTATGCGGTAAGCCGGGGAGAACGGATAGCTAAACACAATAAATATCAACTGGTTGGCTGAGCTACTTATTTATTTATGAACGTCCCCATTGACCACAAAACAAAAGGGTCTCAAATTCTGCTAACCATTGCGGCCTTTGTCATTGTGGTAGCAGGCATGAGTGCAGCTAAAGTCATTCTTGTCCCGTTCCTCTTGGCTGCATTTATCGCTATTATCAGTGCACCACCGTTGTTTTGGTTGCAGCGCAAGGGCTTATCCACATGGCTTGCCCTTCTAGTCGTAATCCTTGGAGTTCTCCTTATTGGATTATTGATGGCAGGTTTGGTTGGATCGTCGGTAAAGGATTTTTCGAGTGACCTTCCGGTCTATGAGGCGAAACTTAGACAACAAACCACTTTAGTAGTGGGCTGGCTTGAGAAGCTTGGTGTCGATATTTCCGGCCTTGCAGTGACGGAAATATTTGACCCGGGGGCAGCCATGAAACTTGTTGCCACTTTGCTTAACGGCCTGGGCAACGTTCTTACTAACGGTTTTCTAATTCTGATGACTGTGATTTTCATACTGCTAGAAGCTTCAAGCTTTCCCGCAAAGTTGCGCACCGTATTGGGTGGCCCCGAGTCCTCGCTGATTCATTTCGATAAGTTTATCAGCAATGTTAAGCACTATATGGCTATCAAAACGCTGGTGAGTCTTGGTACCGGTATCCTCGTCGCCATCTGGCTCACTATCATCGGTGTTGATTATCCATTGCTTTGGGGCCTTTTGGCCTTTGCATTGAACTATATTCCAAATATCGGTTCGATTATCGCGGCGGTGCCGGCAGTGCTTCTCGCAATTATCCAGCTAGGTTTTATTAGGGCTGCTATAGCCGCAGCTGGATATGTCGTGATAAATCTGTTGATGGGTAACGTGGTCGAGCCGCGTTTTATGGGCCGCGGCTTGGGTCTTTCAACACTGGTAGTGTTTCTTTCTCTTCTATTCTGGGGATGGCTCTTGGGTCCGGTCGGCATGCTGTTGTCCGTACCTTTAACAATTACCGCAAAGATGGCGCTGGACAGCAGAGATGACACACGCTGGATGGCGGTGTTACTTGGACCGGAAATTATCTCTAAATCAAATATTGAAGCAACGGATGAACCTCCTTCCGAAAGTGAAAGAAAAAGCAGGGACATCCAGAAAGCGCCGGGATAAACCGGCATAGGAGAGAGGGGGGGACGTTCTTTAGTTTTATGGTGATCTCTGTATCGGAGAAGAATGTGAAAGGGACATTTGGCCTTACACAAGGGCACGTGTATATAAAGACCGGGACTCTCGACATTACTCATTGTCAGTTCTTAACACAGCCACAAAAGCGCTCTGGGGGATCATGACGGAACCGACCATCTTCATTCGTTTCTTGCCCTTCTTCTGCTTTTCCAAAAGCTTTCGCTTGCGGGTGATGTCGCCTCCGTAGCACTTGGCGATGACATCCTTGCGAAAGCCCGGGATGGTGGAACGCGAGATTATTTTTCCCCCAACCGCACCCTGAATGGCAATCTTAAATTGATGTCTGGGAATTTCTTCCTTCAGCCGGTCGCATACCCTAACTCCCCACTCCCTTGCTCGATCGCGATGGACAATGAGTGATAAAGCATCAACCCTCTCGCCATTTACCAGGATATCCAGCTTGGACAGATGACTCTTCCGATAATCAATAAGGTCGTAGTCAAAGGAACCGTATCCCTGGGTGATGGTTTTCATCTTGTCATAGAAGTCAAAGATCACCTCGGCAAGCGGCATGTCAAAGGTGATTTCGATCCTTCCCGGCGTGGGATAGCCGGTGCGCGGATTAACGCCGCGGCGTGCCAGGCAAAGTTTCATAACTGCTCCCATATAGCGTTCCGGCATGAAGATGCTCGCCTTGATGAAAGGCTCGGATGCACTGTTGATCTCGGCTGGATCCGGATAATACTGCGGATTATCAACAGTCACAGTATTGCCGTTGTTTAATGTAAACAGGTACCGGACGCTGGGTGCGGTCATGATAATAGACTGATCGTACTCTCGCTCAAGTCGTTGCTGGAATATCTCCAAATGCAGCAATCCAAGAAAGCCGCAACGGAACCCCTGGCCGAAGGACGCGGAAGAATCTTTTTGATAGACCAGAGCGGCATCATTGAGTTTGTATTTTTCAAGTGCTTCCACAAGGGATTGATAATCCTCAGAAGAGACGGGGTATATGGAGGAAAAGACCACAGGCTTTGCTTCCTTGAATCCGGGAAGAGGAGCGGGTGCCGGATCGGAATCAAGCGTGATGGTATCCCCTACCCGAGTGTCGCTTACGGTGTTTATTCCTGAAATTATATAGCCGACCGATGCTGCGGAAAGCTCTTTTCTCGGCTCCCGGTTCAGCCTAAAGATGCCCAGCTCTTCAACTTTGTAAGTGGTGTTGTTCGACATTAACCGGATAATGTCTCCTGGCCGTACCGATCCATCAAAAATGCGACAGCTAATGATGGTTCCCCGAAAAGGGTCATAGTTGGCGTCAAATATCAGTGCTGTAAGCGGGTTATGGATATCAGCCGTGGGAGCTGGAATCCGTTCTACTATTGCTTCAAGAATCGCTTCAATCCCTATCCCTTCTTTAGCGGAACACAAGATGGCCGATTCCGAATCAAGCCCCAGCTCGTTTTCAATCTGTTCCTTGACCAAATCTATATCAGCCGAAGGAAGATCGATCTTGTTGATTACCGGGACAATCGCCAGATCGTGCTCCATAGCCATATAGAGGTTGGCCAGTGTCTGAGCCTGCACCCCCTGGGAGGCGTCCACAAGGAGGAGCACTCCCTCGCATGAGGCCAGAGCGCGGGAGACCTCATAAGAAAAATCGACGTGCCCCGGCGTATCGATCAGGTTGAGGTCGTATTCTTCCCCCTTCTTGCTGGTATAGGGGAGAGTAACGGTCTGGCTCTTAATAGTAATTCCCCTTTCCCGTTCAATGTCCATGGTGTCCAGGATCTGGTTGCGGAACTGCCGGTCGGTTACAAGGCCTGCATATTGAATGAGACGATCAGACAGTGTCGATTTGCCATGATCTATGTGTGCGATAATGCTGAAATTGCGTATCTGTGCCATAGCTTTGGTCTGTTTGTCGTTGGAAAAGGTTGGTCGTCCGCTTGTGATCGAAGCAGACCGAAAACACTTTATTCCTTGTCAGCGACAAATTGTCAAGGGGTCTCAGCGCCGAGAAAGCGCGAAAAAGAACGGGCTGATACAGAAGCCATCAAGGTCTTCGCCGACAATCTCCGTGAGCTTTTGCTTGCCCCGCCCCTTGGTAAGAAAAATGTGCTGGCTATCGATTCCGGCATCCGAACGGGCTGTAAGGTCGTGTGTCTGGATCGTCAAGGCAACCTGCTGCGTACCGACACCATCTATCTTTTTGGATCAGAAAAGAGCAGATCCACTGCTTTTGTAAAGGTTTTCAATGATAACTAAAACCATCCGCTTTGATTTTTTCACAAATCTTTCCCCTTGACACCGCGCCCCGGCTCCCCTAAGTTTCATTTATTCAATTCAGGGGGCCGGAAGCGGTCTTCGGACATAGAGTCTTGAGGGTATTCCTCTGCAAAGAAAGAACGGGGGTAAAGCATAATTATGGGGCTTTTGTCATATAGTGTTTCTATCACGCGGTACAGAGTTGAGGGCAAACTTGAAATGCCTGTTCTTGAAACAATGGCCAGGTGCCTTAAGAAGAATGCCATCCCGGACGTAGATAATGATGTTTCAGAGAAAACTGTGGGTTGGACATCATTTGACAAGCCATTTAAGCCTGATTTTAAAGGTTCGTCTTTTCTTGTCGGCACCTATTTTGTCTTTTCATTAAGAATAGACAAGAAAACCATACCCTCCGCACTCATAAAGAAACATTGTGCCATGGAAACGGACAGGCGGCTTGCTGAGAGTGGACGAAAATATTTGTCACGCGACGAAAAAAGGATGATAAAAGAACATGTCACAAGTGCTCTGAGCTTGCGTATTCCTGCAACTCCCAACGTTTATGATCTGATATGGAATTATGAAGAGTCTTCTTTGTGGTTTTTCTCGACTCTGAAATCAGCCAATGAAGAGTTGGAGACATTGTTCTTCAGGTCGTTTCAGTTTCCCCTTATCAGGCTCTTTCCATACACCACCGCTGATCTGGTGATGGGCCTTTCTGATGCACAGCGTGATATGCTGGTCAAACTTTCTGCGACGGACTTTACGGAGTAACCTATGCTTGTTGTTGCCATTTCTTTCAATCGTTATATGTTTTTGGGGCACGAGTACCTCACATGGTTATGGTTTGCTATCGAGAAGGATCAAGATGAGATAAGAAAACTCGATCAAGAACCCGTATCCCTGCAGGTCGGCAATCGTATTGTGCTTGTGAACAGGCAAAAGGACGCGGTGGAAAGCATTACCATAAAGGGCGACAATGCAGGCCTTGAAGAGGGTATTTTGGCGCTGAGGAAAGGGGCCGTCGTGACAGAGCTTAATCTTTCTTATAAGACGGGTGATCAGGAATGGTGCTTTACCGTTAAGGCAGAAAGCCTGCATATTGTGGGACTTAAGTGCCCCCAGACAGGATCTGTGGAGTCTGAAGAGGATCTGGATGGGGCTGTGCTTGAAAAGGTATACCTTTATGACAGGGCCTTCCAGTTGACGGACAACCTCTTCAAACAATTCATAACATTGAGGGTGTCAGAGGACTGGGGCAAAAAGGTCGTCCCCCTCATGAGACAATGGATATATTCATGAAATAGCTTCCAGCGGCTTCAGCCATGATCCGCCGCGGGCGGGCCCGGGCTCAGAAAATGTTAGACTAATTCCGTATTACCATAAATCTCTCTTAGAAATCATCAAGAAGACCCTGGCAAATGGCGAAGATGTCCTGATCAGCGGGTTTGGAAAATTCTGTGTCAAGCATAAGCATGAACGGAGAGGAAGGAATCCTCAGACTGGTGAAGATATGATGCACGGTGAAAGGAGAGTGGTTACCTTCAAATACTCTGGGGTTTTGAGGGATAGGATTAATGGGAAGGGAGCCTTGTTTGGGCAACAGCCTGTCAAGACGCGACGCATCTAAATCCGAGGATATTGGAGGGCGATTCAGCGTTCCATCTAAAGCGGCTGAATGACCGTACGTGATTGCCTGATATCCAGCTTCCACCCTTGACGATACGGTATGTAAAGGTGTTTTTCACGTGAGAAGGTGGTTCGTAAGTATCCAGGGTCCATTCCAACACATTACCTATTGCGTCAACGATCCCAAAATCATTTTCGAATTCTATGTATTTGTTTACGACTGTTGTATCCGCCACGGAGCTTTCCTCAATGTTACAGGAGTTGCTCTTCATCTCGTTCCCCCAGGGAAACACGTAGCCATGTGCAGTCCTTGCGGCGGCTTCCCATTCATTCTCCGTGGGAAGTCTCTTCCCGATCCAGGCAGCAAAGGCCATGGCATCTTCCAAGCTGACCTGAACCACAGGATGGTTTCTCTTTTCATATAAGGTACTGTCTGGACCGAACGGTTGATTCCAGCATGCCCCACGGACGGTTTCGCAACGAATAGCAGCATTAAACGTGTATTTGACCAAGCCGGTCTTCTCATCCACTTTCTTGTGCAGACGCCCATGATAAACCGTGGCGTACCCCAGTTTTTCCGCCGTGGTCTTATACCCGGTTTTCTCAACAAAGATCTCAAAAAGTGCGTTTGTGACAGGAAATTTACCCATATAAAAAGGCGCCAATCGTACCCGATGCTCAGGCCGTTCATCCTTTTCAGGTGCCTTGCTCCCAACAATATATTCTCCTTCTGGAATGAGTAGGTACTGGTTGTAAAACCTTTCCATGGCACCGAGATAACCATCAAAAGCCTCGGCCAAGAGTTCGTTTTTCCGGGTTCCATCATCCCCTTCGGAAAATTCTTCCCCAAAACTCCCAACAGGCAGACCCATCTCTTGTAGGCCATCCTCCACCTCAACGTCAGCACCACCCGTGTCTTCCCCTTCATCAAGGTCCTCTATGACTTCGACATCTTCAAGGGCATCGTCTTCGTCAATCTCTTCGACCTCCTCATCGAGTTCAGCCTCTTCCGGGGCTTCTTCAACCTCAGCCTCATCGACGGCCGCTTCCGCCTCAACCTCTTCGAAGTCTTCTTCTACTTCACCCTCATCAAGGGCTTCCTCAGCTTCTTCAAGGGCTTCATCCAGGTAAACCTCTTCAAGAGCTTCTTCGAGTTCGTCTTCATCTATCTCTTCCGCCTCTTCAGCCTCTTCAGTCTCTTCAGGCTCCTCCTCTTCTTCTGCCAGAACCTCCTCGACTATCTCGGCATCGTCTGCCAGTTCGGCATCATCTTCCACAAACTCCGGCCCCTGCTCATCTTCTGAAACCTGGACC
>JAQYWL010000123.1 GCA_030145035.1 Desulfobacteria bacterium
AACTCGTCATCGAATTTATGAATCGAGGGGCTAATGTTGCTCTCGTGGCTTACACCGCCTCCTTGCTTTCAATCCTGTCCAACACAAGGCGGTCAGGTATAGGACTCAGGTCCTTGGGGACGTATACCGTGCCGACAATGCCCTGCTCTGTCTCGATTTGAAACCTGTGATAGCGTTTTGAGTCCTTCTCATAGGTTAGTCTGCTCCTGATTTCGTTCATTGATGGCTGTTACCTCCTTGAGTCTTTCTTCTTCTGCCTTATCAGGTCCTTGGTTGATGCCTTGACGATAAGATCCTTGAGACTGGTTGCCTCCCCAGCCGCCAGGGTTTTGGCTTGTCTGTGAAGATCTTCCAACTATTATCGCAACCCTTGACAAGGTCAACCCTTTTTTTGTATCCTCTTTATCGGTGAACGGTACAGCTTCAAGATTACGTATTGGTTCCAGAACCTCGTTTTGAGACGTTACATCTTGCCTTGTACAGTAATTGGGATTGTCCGCATAACCTAATGCCGCCACATCATGGGCATTGCTTTACGTTTGTAGTTGATGAATTCCTGGTTTCATTGGGGATACCACACAGAGAGGTAGGCTGTTGTATCTTGCTCAACGCATAATCGAGGGAAAAGCTCGTTTCTTTATTAGCGAATCGTTCAAAGATGGCGATTGCTTCAAAAACAGTGACCTCTTTGATCTGGGCACGAATCCGGCAAATTATATCGTTTATCCAGGAGGAAACGCCTACTATATTGACGAGGTTGTCGAAGATCGATTGTGTTCCCTGGGTGTAAAGGCAGACGTAGATGATATGGAAGATATATTCTGGCCTTTCCTGAAACCCGATATCAGGCGGGCCCTGGAATTAACTCGGGAAAGGGCCAAAGCCAGGCGAAAAAGAATAAAGATTAAGCCGGAGGAGGAAGCACAAATTCGGACACAGGTCAGTGAGTTTGACAAACGGCGTGTTCACTATTTGAGATGCGGGCGAATGGACCAAGGCAGCATTGGACGAATGCCTGTCCATCTTTACAAATCGTTCTTTCGAAGATCACGAGATGAGATCGAACAGCGCTTTGTGAAAATGGAATGCCGCCTCAAAGCATCCGAGCTCAAGTCCTATACTTACGTCATCTTTGACTTGCAGAGATTTTTTACGGAAAGCATCGCGAAAACAATGCCTCAGGGATTGGACCAGAACAAGGTGGACAAGCATTTCCTTGAAGAGTTGTGCCGCCTAAATTCGGATGCTTCCTTTTGGGCAGGTGAGGACGTCCCGGATTTCTTGCACCGATATCTGATTCGCTATCTCATCATGTTTTTCGATTATGACTATGATCCGGACTTTTCCTTGCGGGACTACATAAAGAAATTTATAAACAAAAGGAGATCTTGGAGATCTCCAGCACAAAAAAGCACGGTGACGTTTAAGCAAGCAAGTACCATATTCGGAGTCAAAGAAGACGTCTTAAGAACGATGACGAAACGCAGCCTTGTCAGGCTGTATCGGCGTATGGCTCAAAAACTCCATCCGGACAAGGGGGGATCACACGAAGAATTTGTTGAACTCAATGAGGCCTACCAGAAGATCCTGAGAAGTAAGGGCGAAACCCCTCGATGGTCCACCAAACGATAGGTACGGCGGCAAGACAATGTCGTATAACCCTGGATGTCCCGATAACACTTCGTAAAAAACTTCGTATTAAATATCTTATCGATCGTATTCTTGCTTGGATTTTACTCGTCATTCTGGGACCTTTTATTCTTCTCTTTGCTGTCCTAATTAAGCTTGAAGGTTTGCTCAAACCCCAAAATTCGGGGCCCGCTTTCTACAGGGAACTACGCATATCCGAAGGGCGGGTATTCCGGATGATAAAATTCCGAACCGTCACGACATCACACATCCGTTGGATTCGGGAGAAATTCCAGTCCAGAAGCAGTTCTCATCCGACAAAGAACCGAACGCGTATGGGGAAGATCATTATAAACTTGTATCTCGATGAAATTCCTCAATTGTGGAACATCGCAAAAGGCAAAATGTCTTTCGTTGGGCCGAGACCGGACACGATCCAGATGCACGAAAGCATGCTTCAAGCGGGGTTTACCTACCGTAATCATTTGAAGGGAGGTCTCCTGGGGATCATACAGGCGTGCAAAAGCAATAAGAGATACCAGCGCTTCTTCCAAGAGATGGCTGGACTGCACACTGATCGGAAGGAATTTCCGCAAATGCTCGACGAATTCTACCTCCAATGGTTGATTAAGAGCCCTCCATCAAAGATATTGCTGTTTGACTTATTTGTCGTGCGGAAAACCCTTCGGACCTTCTTTGTCGACGAAAAGGACCAGTGGTTGCTGATGGAAAAGGGATGAGGACCTCTGCCCATATCGGGATTGGTCTCCAAAGTCCAAAACGTGACCTGTGTAAGGTAAAGAACCCCGCTTTGAAAAGCGGGGTTCTTTACTGGGTCCGGCCACCGTACAAGTCACCCTGGTAGTGACCGAGTTCGCCCGCGTCTCAGGTTTTCCATTCTGAGGGCTCGCAGTTGCCCCTGTCAAGCCTGATGCTTGAGGCGGTTCCCCCCAGCATGCCGTACTTGCGAAATACAGCCTTTCCTCTGAAAAAATACAGTGTTTGCCGTATTGATCTTGATGTCCTTTGTATGTAAATCCCACACATTAGATACTTCCTATTATTTCTCGGGTTTCTACGGGAAGCGTTTTCACTCAGCACCCTTTATGAAGCGATAGCGTTTGGGGCGGCGAAACAATGAACCGTGTCAAGCATCAGCCCTGTGTGTTGTTCGGATTGGCTGTTTTGTTTGCCTTGAGTGTGACAGCCGCCAACGCGGGCTCACCTGAAAAACCTGGCCTTGCCGGAGGTACCTCGGAGGAGATGAACGAGCCTCCCGACCTGTCTTTTGATTTCCCTGGTGATAGCCAAGGTAATCAACCTCCCCCCTACGGATGGGGAGTCGGGGGCACTCCTCCGGGCAAGGCTTTCGAGAGCGGCTTTGTACCGGCTGGTCACGCGGATGGCGGGGTCTCTGGCGGCATAAATGTCCCCCAGCCTGCCACGATGGTGCTTGTGGGTACTGGCTTATTAGGCTTATCTATATTAGCTAGGAAGAAGTTAAAGAAATAGAGGTTTCGACAATTTATCACAATCAAGATTAACGAAGGGAGGGATAGTGCTATGAAAAGCTACGTCTTTTGTCTCTGGATAGTGATTACTCTGTTAATCGGCCTTCCCGCTCAAGCGGGTACACCCCTGGGCCTACCGCCCGTTCCAATCCCCGCTGACAATCCCCAAACACCGGAGAAGATCTCACTGGGTGACAAACTCTTCCATGATAAGCGCTTCAGCAAAACAGGTGAGGTGAGTTGTGCCACCTGCCATGACAAGGACAAGGCGTTTACGGACCGCCTACCCGTATCAGAGGGGATCAGTGGACTCAAGGGCACAAGAAACGCGCCAACAGTGATTAATGCGGTGTATATGAAAAGCCAGTTCTGGGATGGACGTGAGCCCAGCCTGGAGGCTCAATCGGCCCAGCCACCTGTCAACCCGGTGGAAATGGGATTGGAGAATCACGACCCTATTCTGCAAATTGTTCGAACTGACCCTGAATACCTTGATCAGTTCAAGAAAGCCTTCGGCAAGACAGGCGACCAGATCACCATGAATGAAGTGAAACAAGCTATCGCCGCATTTGAACGCACAGTCATCGCCGGGGATTCTTCGTTTGACCGGTACCAATACGGTGGCGTCAATACGGCGATGAGTCCGGCAGCCATTCGCGGATTGGAGGTGTTCCGCGGACAGGGGCGCTGTGTCTCCTGTCATGTCATCGAACAAACCCAGGCGCTCTTTACGAACAATCGTTTCCATAACATCGGCGTAAGCTTTGTCAAAATGGCTGGCAAAGAAGAAGAAGTGGTAAAGGCGTTTCTAGAAGCGAAGAGAAAGGGCGCGTCTGTTGATATTGAGGTCTTGACCAAAAAAAACACGTCGGAACTCGGGCGCTTTGCCGTTTCGGAAGCATTTCAGGACCTGGGAGGATTTAAGACCCCCACGCTGCGCAATGTGGATAAGACCGCTCCCTATATGCACGACGGAAGCCACAAGACACTCGAAGATGTGGTCAAGTTCTACAATAATGGCGGGAGACTGGAGGAAACCGATCCCCTTTCCCCCTATCTGGACGGGGGTATTAGGCCTTTGAATCTCAGTGAAAAACAACAGGCGGATCTGGTGGAGTTTCTAAAGGCGCTCACCAGTCCTCAATTTGCCAAACAATGACCACGTATTTAAAGGTGAGGAACGTCTTGAGGAGGAAATTATGAAAAAGCTGAATCGGCGTGATTTTTTGAAAGGAGCCGGCTCACTCACGGTGGCGGGAGCATTGCCTCTAAGCCTGGTGAAGGTGGCGTTCGGAGCCGGCAGTGGGAAGGAGGACTTTACCTTTGCCCACATCTCAGATTCGCATATTACCCATCTGGAGAAGAATAAATTCGTGCGAAACTGGGATCGTGGCTTAATTCGTGCGATTGCCGAGGCCAACCTCATGACGCCACAACCTGATTTCATCATCTACGGCGGAGACCTCGCACAACTGGGCAAGAAGGAAGAGATTGATCATGCCCTGGAGTTGATGTCCAAAGTGCGGAGCAAAGTCTACTATGTGATGGGTGAGCACGATTACTACGTGGATCTCGGAGAGTATTGGGAATCGCAGTTGGGACCTCAGTGGTACAGTTTTGACCATAAGGGTGTTCACTTCGTGG
>JAQYWL010000168.1 GCA_030145035.1 Desulfobacteria bacterium
AACGCCTGTCACAGTATACTGGCTGTATGTCGGCACCCGCCTGCCACCCGCCTGCCAACGCCTGAGACAGCATTCAGCTTATGTGCCGGCATCTCTGGCAATGGCGGGCAGGGCGCCACGCTCGCAGGGCAGCTACGATGCTGGCACACATGGCAATGGCGGGCAGGCTACTCGACCAATTAGGGCGAAGCACCTAAGTTTGATTGCGGCAAAACCACACCGATATTTTCATTGTGGCCATTCGGGCAACAGCGTCTTGATAATCCACTTGAATTATAATTAAATTTGGTTTAGTATCTAAGCACTTCGCTTATGACAAAACCGATGCAAAAAATCTTGATAGTGGATGATGATCCCGAGATTCTGGAGATCATCGCGGATATACTAAGAGAAGGAGGCTACGCCGTCGACACAGCCCCAGACGGTGTAAAGGCCATAAGATATATTGATGCTGAGTCTTACGATCTGGTTATCACCGATCTTAATCTTCCCGAGATGGATGGGATGATGGTCCTAAAACACGTTGTTGATCAATCGCCCGACACGATGTGCATTATCTTGACCGGTTATGGCACCATAAAGAGCGCGGTTGAAGCTATCAAGACAGGAGCCTTTGATTATATAACCAAACCCATCAAGTCGGGTGAGATACTGATGGTAGTGGAAAAGGCTTTAAGATACAAACATCTGGAGAGAGAGAACATCCTTTTGAGGCGGCAGCTCAGGAAAAAGTATCGATTTGAAAACTTTGTTGGTGACAGCAGGCCGATTCAAAAGGTGTTTGAACTCATAGAAAAGGTTGCGGATACAGACAGCACAGTGTTGATCACCGGGGAAAGTGGCACGGGAAAAGAATTAATAGCCAAGGCCATCCATTACAACAGCTACCGAAGAGACAACCCAATGGTTGTCATTAATTGTGGGGCAATACCTGAGGAGCTTTTGGAAAGCGAGTTGTTCGGGCACGAAAAAGGGGCCTTCACAGGTGCGCACAAGTCTCGCATCGGCCGTTTTGAACTTGCTAATGAAGGGACAATCTTCTTAGATGAGATCGGAGATATGAGTCCCAACCTTCAGGTTAAACTGTTAAGGGTGCTTCAGGAACAGAAATTTGAACGTGTTGGAAGCACAAGGACTATCAAGGTGGATATACGCATTATTGCTGCAACTAACAAGAATTTGATCAGTTCGGTGAACAAGGGGACATTTAGAGAAGACCTTTATTACCGACTCAATGTTATTCCAATAAAGGTCCCTCCTTTGAGGCACAGAAAATCGGATATTCCTTTGCTTGTGGATTTTTTTCTCAAAAAATTTAACGAAGAGAAGCGAGAGCCTATAAAGGAATTTAGGCCAGAAGCGATCGATGCCTTGCTCCAGTATGATTGGCGTGGAAATGTGCGGGAACTTGAGAACCTGGTGGAAAGGGTTATTATCCTTGCAGATGGTGATGAGATTGAGTTAGAGGATATCCCCGAATTTATTAAAGGGCGAGCCAGAACGATTGAGTCTTTTGAAGCCACCATCCCGCCCAACGGCGGGATTCTTTTTGACCATGCTGTCGAAGAATATGAGAAGAAATTGATTCTCCAGGCCCTGAGTGAGACGAACTGGGTCACCACAAAGGCGGCAAAACTGCTCAATATAAATCGAACCACCCTCATCGAAAAGATGAAAAAGAAAAAACTTCACAGACGCGCCGCCAGTTCATAAACCACATCCTTAACCTCCCGTAATAGTTATTCATAGCATCATCGTCAAAAACCTGACAGGTCCCTCCTTGATTGGTATCCGTTCATAATTGTTGCGCGGTAGGCGGAATTGACTGTATTTTCTGATATTTTCGATCCGCCTGCGGCGGACCTCCGGCGGAACAATTATCAACTGACATCCCCCTTTCCATCGTCTGTCCGATATTGACAGGCATTTCCTTGGCACAGTAATTGCTGAAGGACCTGTCAGACAGGTATCCTGCCCCTTTTTGATCACCTGCTGAACTTGGGGGCTTCGCCCCAATTGGAATAGTGGATGGCAGAAATTCTTTGTTATTAAATGGCTAACCACGTCAATAACTTGATTAATCGTCTTAAACCACTACCTCTGGTAGTGGTATCATAAGAAGGTTCTACCGTTATAGGAATTATGGAACAGTAAGGTTAAGGATAAGACATGGATTATGATTGAGTTTCCGATTTGGTTTAACAATACCCTATTGTGAATACCTGTCCTGAGTAGAAATTCCGAGACATTCTTATGCCCGTGAATTTTCCGCATAAAAGATGCCTTCTCATAGCATGGCTATGCCTTGTCTTGAGTCTTATGGTGGCTCAGCATGCAGACTCGCAGAGCCTTGCCGTGGTTCATCAGGTGTTGACGAAATCGGAGGAAGGTGGGTCCAGTATAATTATCAAGCTAAGCGGTAATCCTGCCTGCAAAGTGATCGGGATAGGGAAAACGGAGATTTTGATTGCATTAAAGGATACTGAGCTCTCCAAGGGGCTTTACAATAAGAAGATCACAGGTGATGAGCTGATACAGAGGGTAGAAATCAACAAGAGGCCTAACAATGTGAGCTGCTTGCTTGTCAAGCTCCGCAAACCGTATATCGAGATTGATCACCAGATAGAAGCCAGCAAGGGTAGACTGCATGTTCAAATCACATCCACCACAACCTCTCCTAAAAAGACTCTAAAACCATCCAAAATCCCTGCCCGCCAGTCGCCTTCGCCACGCCCAGCATCGCGAGGCTCAGCCGAGGTGGACGGGCTCCAGGCGACCTGCCCGCCAGTCGCCTCCGCTCCAGGCGACCTGCCCGCCATTGCCACGCATGCCGGCAATCAAGCCGCCCGCTGTGCCCGGCGACGGCAGGCGGGTGGCAGGCGGGGGCGGGTGGCAGGCGGGCAAAATCCAAAATTGAGCAGGCCGGTGGGTATAGATCGATTATTGAATCCAGACTCCAGGGATACCACGCCAGACACAGATCTTTTCCTGGAGGCTGCGGGGCACTTCCAGATGGGCCGGTGGGAGGATGCGATCCGAATTTTTAGAGAAATCATCAAGACTCATCCTAGTAGCCCCCATTTAGAACGGGCCTATTTCCTACTGGCAAAAAGTTATGATCATATGTTCAAAAACAACATTTCAGAGCATTTTGTGGAGGTAAACAGATACTACCAGGATGCGATAAGTAAATTTCCCAATTCTGTTTTTGTGCCCGATGCCATGGTATCTATCGGGAACTGCTACTTTAAGGTAAAGAATTACTATGAGGCTTTGGCCTATTACAGCCTTGTGTGTGAGAATTTTAAGGCGTATGCAGCGGCCCCTGAGGCCATGTTTAAGCGAGGGGAAATCCTTGTCATAACCAAAAAACCGCAAGAGGCCGTTAAGAGCTTTCAGCAGGTTGAGAGGCTCTACCCCGAAGCGCCATTTGCCGGCAGGGCAAAGATCCAAAGGGCGAAGGCACTCTTTGAGATGAACAACTTTAAGCGCTCCCTCAGGGTGCTTGATGAAATCATAACCGCAGACCCAAACAAGGTTTATGAAAATCCAGATGTTCTTCTTTATTCCGGCTATGACTACTATGAACTTGGAAGATTAGAAGAAGCAAGGGACGCCTTGTGCAAGGTTTTGAACTGCTATCCTGATATAGAGTCAAATCATTTGGTCCTGGCAAGGATTGCCGACACCTACCGCGAGCAGGGTACGGAAACCAAGGCATCAAAATTGTACAACATGGTGTTAAGGAGATACCCTGATGGCGAAGGGAGCTTGATCAGCATGCTTCGTCTTTCTACTGATATACAAAAAGTTGAATCTAAAAGGCTACTTTTCATAATGCCCATCGAAGAAATAGCCCCCTACACCAGGCCTGCACAGGAGACCTACAAAGAGATCATGAAGGTCCACGGAGACAATCCCCTGTCTCACCTTGCCGGGCTGAGGCTTGCACACCAGCAGCAGAAAGACAAGGACTATGAAGGGAGTGTCAATATTCTCAGGGATATCCTGGCCAAATATCCTGATACCACCTTGAAGGAGCAAATCAAGTCTGCTCTTCGAGCACCGGTGGAAGCCATTTTTGAAAGGGAACAGCAAGCAGGAAATTACGGAAAAATCGTAGGCTACTATGAAGAAATGAAGGCCGACCTGGGCGATGAAGATATGCCGAATCTCCTTTTGATACTCGGCGATGCATACAGGAGGCTTCATCTGTACAACGTGGCTATTTCCGCGTTTGAAAAGGCCAAGAAGTCGTACACAGATCAAGGTCAACCTGCGACTCTGCTGTTCGGTCTCGGAGAATCCTTTTATAAGGCGCAAAGACTTGAAGAAGCTCAACGGGCGTTGGAAGCCTTTATTGAAAGATATCATGAGGACAAACGGGCGTATCAGGCATACTTCCTGATAGGGAATATTATGTTAAGGCAAAAGAAGTGCGAAAAGGCGATAGCGGCTTTTAATCTGGCCATGCAGAAAGACCCTGACGAACTTTACAAGATCGATATACTTCTGGCCATGGGCGAGGCCTCAAACTGCCGCAGGGATTATAATAGGGCATCCAGGCTGCTGAACAGGGCTATCGCGTTGATGAATCAGAACAAGACTGATCCGGCTGCGGGTACCTACGAGGCCTATCAGGATCTGGGCGAGACGTATCTTAAACTTGGAGACAACGAACAGGCTGTGTCTGCCTTTGAAAATGCCCTAAAGGTCAGTCCAAAGAGCCTGGACGACTACAGACTCCAATTCAGGCTTGCTGAATGTTATCAAAGGCTCCGGGAAAGAGACAAAACAGAGGGAATATTGAATCAGATTATAGCCTCTGGGGACCCATTCTGGACCAGGATGGCTGAGGCAAAGATCAATGAGATTGAGATAGATATGCGCCTCGAAAATTTCTTCAGTCCATTGAACGGTTGAGGGCTTCCGTGCATAAAGGGAATATCTTAGTCGTAGAAGATATACGTCAAGAAAGGGCTGCTTTGTGCGAGGTCTTGAAGAGCTGGGGATATAGGGTCACAGCCGTCGGCAATGGTGTCAGTGCCCTAAAAGAACTCAAGGGCCAGAATTACGACCTTGTCATTTCTGACCTCAGGATGCCAGAGTTGAATGGCTTAGAATTATTAAGGAAGGTTAATGAGGAAGAAATCGCTGTTCCTGTCATCATCATGTCAGGATACGGGACTGTGGAATCTGCTGTTGAGGTCATGAAACTGGGCGCCTTTGACTTTGTTTTGAAGCCTTTTACCCCGGAAGCTATGAAGTCTATCGCTGCAAAGGCGATTCACAACAGGATATCTTCTTCATCCCCCAGGGCAGATTCAGAGTCGGTGGAACGTTTCATTATTACCAGGAATCCTCAAATGCTTGATCTGTTGGACCTGGCAAAGACTGTAGCCAATAGCAAGGCATCTGTGTTGATTCAGGGGGAGAGCGGTACGGGAAAAGAACTCTTTGCTCGTTTCATTCACAACCAAAGTCTTAGGCGTAACAAAACTTTTGTGGCCGTAAACTGCGCAGCGCTTCCTGAAGGCCTCTTAGAAAGCGAACTCTTTGGACACGAAAAGGGATCTTTTACCGGGGCAGTCTCAAGAAAACTCGGAAAGTTCGAATTGGCCACGGGTGGCACCATACTCCTGGACGAAATAAGCGAAATGAACAGCCAGCTTCAGGCCAAGCTGCTTCGGGTGTTGCAGGAGTCAGAGATTGACAGGGTGGGTAGCCGGCATCCTGTTCCCATAGATACTCGTGTGATTTCAACTACTAACCAGGATATTGAAGCGGCCATACAGGCAGAAAAGTTTCGACCAGACCTATATTATCGCTTGAACGTCATACCGATTAGACTACCGCCCCTGCGGGACAGAAAGGATGATATGCCGCTGTTAGCTGATTATTTTATTAAGAAATACAACAAGATTGACGGTCGCAACGTCAAAGGGTTGACCAAAGATGCAGCCCAGATCCTCATGGACATGCACTGGCCCGGGAACGTAAGAGAGCTGGAAAATATGATAGAGCGGGCAGTTCTCCTTTGTCGGGGTGAACTGATCGACAAAGATGCGCTTTTTGTAGGGGAGATGCCCAAAGCTGCCCTCCGGGGCGTAGGCCCCTACCCTCCGGCCTGGAAGCCCTACAAGCCCTACGGGCTGGAAGCGGGGCCGGAGGCCGGGGTGCCTGAGTTATCATCCATACCGGCTGGCTCTCTAAAAGAGATGGAAAAAAGGATGATCTTGCATACCCTTGACCGGACGAATGGAAACAGAACCCATGCTGCTGATATTCTTGGCATAAGTGTGCGGACCTTAAGGAACAAGTTGAATGAATACCGAGAAAAGATGTCCGCTTCAGTCGGACTATAAAAAAGGCACGCAAATTGCTTGATAAAGATAAAAACTGATACGAAAGGAATCATCATGCCGATCAACTCACTATTTGGAAAAACATTTCATGCCATTGAGACGTCTCTTGACATAGCCAAAGAGCGACACGGGCTTATAACCAGCAATATTGCCAACTTGGACACGCCAGGTTACAGGGCGAAAGACATCGATTTCAGGGATGCCTTGAAGGATGCCCTAAAGGGAACATCGGTTGATCTGTTTCGAACAAACCCCGGTCATTTTGGTTATAAGATCTCTTATCCAGAACCACCTTTAAGTGGCAGCGACTCGATCAATATCGATAAAGAGATGTCAAAGCTTGCGGAAAACAATCTCCGGTATCGGGCAAGCGTAGAGGTGCTATTGAGGAAATTGTCGGGGTTAAAATACGCCATAACAGAAGGAGGACGATAGCATGGATTTTTTGACCGCACTTCATATCAGCACAACAGGCTTAAGCGCGCAGAGGCTACGAATGAACATCGTTTCCACCAATCTAGCCAATGTGCATACAACCCGCACCAGGGCAGGGGGGCCGTACAGAAGGAAATTAGTCGTCATGGAGGCCGTGCCAACTGAAGACTTTGAGTCGATCTTGAGATTACAATCTGAATCATTGCGTAGAGTCAGGGTGGGTGAAATTGTAGAAGACACCGCTCCTTTCAAACAAATGTATAGCCCGGGTCACCCTCATGCAGACAAGGCGGGCTATGTTTCTATGCCCAATGTAGATGTCATGACTGAAATGGCCGACATGCTGATTGCCAGAAGGTCCTACGAAGCAAATGTGACCGCCATTGGGGCAACCAAAGCGATGGCCTTAAAGGCCCTTGAGATTGGAAGGTAAGGATTGCGGATTTCGGAATGCGGAATGCGGAATGCGGAATGAAACAAATGCGGAATTAGAGCGGCGAAGCCGCGTTATATAAAATCGCGTAGCGATTTTATTGACCACTGACCACTGTTCAATTAGACGGGAGAGAAAAATGGGTGATTTGAAGATTCAACACAACATGCAGCCCGGCCTGTATCAGGGAGACAGGAAAACGCGCACCGGCTCTCCGGGCTTTGGTGATGTCATCAAACAGGCAATAAAGCGGGTGAGCGATATGCAGTTACGGGCCGATCAATCTGTTGAACAGCTCTTAAAAGGAGAAACTGGCATCCATGAGACCATGATAGCCCTTCAAAAGGCCGGTATTTCTTTTCGCCTCTTGCTTCAGGCTCGAAACAAAGTAATGGATGCCTACAGGGAAGTCATGCGAATGCAGTTCTAATTCCGAATTGAGGAATTGAAGGATTATCAGGCATCCTTCATTTCGTAGTTTACACTTTTTGCCGGAGATCGTGTGCGAGATCGAATCAGGTGTCAGGAGTGAATAAATGCCAGAGCTGAACACTGACACCTGACACCTGAAACCAAAAAGTACGAACAAAAGAATTTATCTCTTGGCGCCCGCATTCTTGAAAAGTGTAAACCGAGGAATGAAGGATGCCGAA
>JAQYWL010000336.1 GCA_030145035.1 Desulfobacteria bacterium
CCATTACAAAGATTCTATCAAATATATCTGCGATATTCAAGGACAGATGAAAGAGCAAGCGCCTGCAAAAAAGCCCTTCAAATCGATTGACATATCGTTCTCTGTTCGTTAACGTATTTAAAATACGCTTAATTACTAACCTAAACTCCACGCGGAAAACCAATATGTCTGAAACCCTAAAAGGCCATCTGGAACGGATTGTCTACTTTAACGAGCACAACCACTACACGGTAGCCAAGTTGAATGTCATGGGAAACCCGGAGCTGGTGACTGTAGTGGGCCAACTGGCAGGGATCGCGCCGGGTCAGGTGCTGAAGCTCTCGGGCGCCTGGGAAACCCATCCCAAATACGGCCAGCAGTTTAAGGCCATCGGCTACAGTGTCAGCCTCCCCGCCCAGATCCACGGGATTGAAAAGTACCTGGGCTCGGGTCTAATCAAGGGGATTGGCCCTGAGATGGCAAAGCGATTGGTGGAGCGCTTTGGTGCCAAGGCCCTGGAGGTCATTGAACGTTCTCCTGATGACCTCCTCGACGTGGAAGGGATTGGCGAAAAGCGACTCCAGATGATCCTCAGGGCATGGGAAGATCAAAGAGATATCAGGGACGTTATGATCTTTCTTCAGGGCCACGGGGTGAGCACCGGTTATAGCGCAAAGATATTCAAGCAGTACGGCCAGAACGCCATCCGGGTGGTGCAGGAAAACCCTTACCGGCTGGCATCCGACATATTTGGCATCGGCTTTCTCATAGCTGACCGCATTGCAGAAAAAGTAGGCATTGCCAGAAATGCCGTCATACGCGCTGAGGCAGGCATCTTGCATGTCCTGGAAAAGATGTCTGATGAGGGACACGTATTTGGCCTGTATGATGAATTACTGGATCGGGCCGAAGTACTCCTTGAGATAGACCGCACCGCGCTCAAGACGGCTGTCAGGAATCTGGCCGCATCCGGACGCATTGTCCTGGAAGACTTTGGCGGGGGTATGACAGCGGTCTACTTGAAGGCTTTTCATGCGGCCGAGGTGGGTCTGGCAAACCGCCTTAAGGCCCTGCTTTCCGTGCCGAGCAAACGCCCTGGCATGGATATCAGGCGTATAGAAAAGCTGGTCCTGCACAGGCTGGCCATAATGCTCTCAAAAGAACAATGGGTAGGCCTGCAAACAGCCCTTTCCCAGAAGGTATCGATTATCACGGGTGGACCCGGTACGGGCAAGACCACCTTGGTCAAGGCCATCCTGGCGGTCTTTGAGGCAGCCGGAAAGCAGGTTTTGCTTTGCGCACCCACAGGACGCGCGGCCAAGAGGCTTTCGGAGATCACAGGCCATGAGGCAAAAACTATCCATCGCCTTCTTGCCTATAACTTTAAGAGCGGCGGGTTTCAGAAAAACGAAAAAGCTCCGCTCGATGCTGATGTGGTGATTGTGGATGAGACATCCATGGTAGATACTTTTTTGATGTATCACCTTGTTAAAGCGGTTCCCATGACCGCCGTACTCATCCTGGTAGGAGATGTCTTTCAGCTTCCTTCTGTGGGTCCTGGAAATGTACTGCGGGATATGATCGACTCCGAACAGGTGCCTGTCGTATTCTTGAAAGAGATCTTCAGACAGGCCCGTGAGAGTCTGATCATCGTAAATGCCCACAGGATCAACCAGGGGTTTCCCCCGACCATTCCGAATTCCAACCGCGACGACACATTGCAGGATTTCTACTTTATCCAGCAAGAGGATCCTGAAAAGGTGCTTTCAACTATCCTTGAGCTTTGCTGCGAGCGGATTCCAGATCGCTTTAAACTCGACCCCTTATCAGACATCCAGGTGCTGAGCCCAATGCACAAAGGAATTGTCGGCACAATGAACCTTAATCGCGTGCTTCAGCAGGCCTTGAACCCCTCCGATGATACTATTGAGCGTATTGGTCGGACCTTCAAACGCGGGGACAAGGTAATGCAGATTAGAAACAATTATGCAAAAGATGTCTTCAACGGAGATATTGGAACCATCAGCCAAATCGATCGCGATATGCAAAGGATCACTGTCAAATACGAAGGCCGCGCTGTTGACTATCAGTTTGTTGACCTCGACGAGCTTGTACTGGCCTATGCCGTGTCCGTGCACAAATCCCAGGGCTCAGAATATGGGGCAGTGATCCTGCCGGTGATGACCCAGCACTTTATCTTACTTCAGCGAAATCTCATATATACAGGGGTGACCCGTGCAAAGGAGTTGGTTGTGCTCATTGGAACCAAACAGGCCCTGGCCATTGCCCTGCGCAACGACAGGCCGCAAAAACGCATGACCCGGCTTTGCCATCGAATGCGGAATGCGGAATGCGGAATAGAGAAAATCCGAAATCCGAAGCACGAAATCCGAAACAATATCAAATGACCAAAATATGAAATTCAAAACAAATTGGTCCGCCTGAGGCGGATTTGAAACATTATGAAATTTGAAAATTCGGATTTGTTTCGGATTTCGATATTCGGATTTCGAATTTGAGATCACCTGCACTGTTCTGCAGAGATTACCAACTTTTCAGGGAGCAGGAGGATTTGCCGTGAAAAACATCCTAATTGTTGGTGGCGCCGGATATATTGGATCCCACATGGCCAAGTACCTTTCGAAAAAGGGTTACATGCCGATAGTTCTTGACAACCTTGTTTGCGGTCACCGTCAAGCCGTAAAGCACGGACCCTTTTTAGAAGGTTCCATGAATGATTCAAGCCTGCTTGAAAAGATATTTTCAGACTATCCTATCTCGGCTGTCATGCATTTTGCTGCCTTATGTTATGTCGGGGAATCGGTAGAGGAACCGGCCAGGTATTACCAGAATAATGTGGCCAATACCCTTGCCCTCCTTGAGGTTATGGTTGAAAGGAATATTGGCAATTTCATATTTTCATCTTCTTGCGCTACTTACGGGGAGCCGGTTGAAATCCCCATGACCGAAGACCACCCTCAAAAACCGATCAGTCCTTACGGCAGAACTAAACTCATGGTTGAACAGATACTGGATGATTTCAGGAGGGCCTACGGGCTGGAATCGGTTTGTCTGCGGTATTTTAATGCAGCGGGGGCAGACCGTGATGGCGAATTGGGGGAAGATCACAACCCGGAAACACACCTTATCCCCCTAATTCTCAAAACCGCCCTTGGTCAACGGCCCCTTGTAGAGATCTTCGGGGATGACTATCCAACGCCGGACGGCACATGTATTCGGGATTACATTCACATCGAGGACCTGGCTCAGGCCCATCTACTTGCCCTGGAGAGGTTATTGGAAGGCTTGCCGGGCGGACTCTACAATCTCGGAAACGCAAAGGGTTATTCGGTGAAGCAGGTGATCGAAATTGCCCGGCGCATAACCGGAAAAAAGATCCCGGCCAGGGTGGTAGAAAGGCGCACTGGCGACCCCGCAGTCCTTATCAGCTCAAGTCAAAAGGCGATGAAGGATCTTGGCTGGAGACCACAATTCCCTGACCTTGAGACTATCGTGGAAACCGCCTGGACCTGGCACAAGAATAATCCCGATGGATATTGAGTTCCGTAGGATGGATAAGGAGTGTAAATCACGGCTGTTGGCAATGAGAAAATCCGTGTCCGTCTGCTGCGTATTTAGTTTTGGGGAAAAGGTGTCAGGTTTCGGGTTTCAGGCCCGCCCTGGTGCGACAGCGAATCGATAATGCTGATGCAAAGCAAACCCGGTCTGGGCCAGGGTGTCAGGATTGAGAAACTTAAAGAGCTGAAACCTGAACACTGACACCTGGCTATTGAACTCAATAACCAACAATCTTGATTTACACCCATGGATAAGATATCAAAAAACAACAATATCACCTGGTTCGATGGCTACGTCTGTCGCGAAGATCGAGAAAAGCTCCACGGCCACAAGGGGGTGCTGATCTGGTTCACAGGCCTCTCGGCTTCCGGAAAATCAACAATTGCCCACCTGGTTGAAAAAGAGCTGCACGGCCGAGGCTGTTCCACCTATGTGTTCGACGGGGACAATGTTCGTCACGGCCTTTGCTCAGATTTAACATTTCGTCGCGAAGACAGAGTAGAAAACGTCCGCCGCATCGGCGAGATGGTCAAACTCTTTGTGGATGCCGGCATGATTGTCCTCACCGCTTTCATATCTCCCTATCGCCAGGATCGCCGAAAGGTCCGATCCCTGCTAAATGATGGACAGTTTCTGGAGGTCTACGTGGAGTGCCCCTCGGAGGTATGTGCCACACGAGACCAGAAGGGGATCTATGCCAAGGCCAGGGCTGGGCAGATCAAGGAGTTTACCGGGATTTCTGCCCCCTACGAAGTGCCCGAAAACCCCGATCTGGTCATCCGCTCGTATAAGGAGGATGCATCGCAAGCCGCAAGACGGGTGATTGAACTGATAGAGCAGCATAAGCTGATTTGATAGTATGGGAATCTCCACAGGATGGGCTATGTCCAGCACAATAATACTGGATACTGGATGAATCGAATGCGGAATGCGGAATGCGGAATGCGGAATGAAAGACAAGTCCAGCAACGAGTAACCAGCATCCAGCCCACGTGATTTCGGATTTTGGAGTCAAATTACCACCGCCAGAGGTGGTGGCTTGTTCTGTTAGTCCTCAAAGGGTACCATGGTTTGGGGTCCTGGGGTCCAAAGAGATAATAGGTTACGAATTGTGCAATGGATTCTGTCATGACTCATAGATACGGTAGAACCTTCTTATCGTACCAATACATAGTGGTTGAAACGGATTGATCAATTCCTATAACGGTAGAACCTTTTTGTCATACCACTACCAGAGGTAGTGGTTTAAGCCGATTAATCAAATGGAGAAGAAAAACAATCCGCAATCCCAAATCCGCAATCAAGAAGGAGGTAAGATGAGGGTCCTTATCACTGGCGGTCTTGGCTTTGTCGGCAGCCAGCTTTCCATCCACCTACTGGAAGGGGGGCACCAGGTCACTGTTGTGGGGCGTGCCCCTGAGCCGCGGGCTGACACGCCATCCGAAATCACTTACATCTCGGCGGACACTACAGTCAAAGGGCCGTGGCAGAAAGAAGTGGCAGCTCAGGAGGTCGTGATCAATCTGGCCGGGGCCTCGATCTTCAGGCGATGGAGCGATGAGACCAAACAACTCATATATGACAGCAGGATTCTCACCACGCGCAACGTGGTGGAGGCCTGCCTGCGCCGCGGGGTGAGCCGTCTGGTCCATTTCAGCTCGGTGGAGGCGCTGGTCCTCGATCCCCTCGACCGGCCGGTAGACGACTCCCGGCCGCTGGTGGACGGCCGGCGCGCCCTCCCCTACCCGCGCTCCAAGGCCGCCTCAGAGAGAACGGTACTGGCAGGGGTTGAGCGGGGCCTGGATGCGGTGATCCTCTCCCCCTCCGCCATCCTTGGCCCCCTACGGCCGGCACCGGCACAGGCGCGCCGGCCCCACCCTGGAAAACCGGCTTGGCTGGCTGCTCATGGAGGCGCCCGCCCCGCTGGTCTTTGGCGCCTGC
>JAQYWL010000329.1 GCA_030145035.1 Desulfobacteria bacterium
GATTGCCCCTCCCCCGTGAAATTTTTGCAGATGCCCATCCTTGCTTCTTGTCCCCTCAGGGAAGATGATCACAGATGTCCCTTCTCTTATTTTCTGGCCGGCCGCTTCCAGGCCAAGGACTGTATCCTTCCTCTTCCTCTTGTCAACATATATATGTCCCATTCGCTCGAGGGCGTAACCAAAAATCGGCATCTTCTTTATCCTCAATTTTATGATCCAGCGGAGCTGAAGAGGGAGTTTTCCTATCAAGGCCCACACGTCAAACAGACTCTGGTGATTTGACATGATGATATAAGAGCGGCCTTTTTCTATTTTTTCCGTACCACGTATCGACAACCTGGTGCCAGACAGGTAGACGTTAAGCAAAGACCAGAACTTACCGATATAAGGGACCAAATTCCCTTTTCTATCGAATGGAGAGACCATAATGATGAGTACGGCTAACACGAAAGTGTTAAGAATGATGGAAATCAGGTAAAAAGGGCGGATCAAAGGGTACAAGACCCAATAGAAAATTATCTTCAAGGTTCCTTTTCCTTACATCCTCAAGTCATTATCTATGTTCCGATTTACGAAGAAATTTCTTTACAACGAGAGCTCATTGTGGAAAATCTTGAACCCTTCAATCGTAGCACCACTTGATCACGAATTTTTTTAATTCACGTCTCGGAATTTCTACAACTTATTGAAATTATAGCTATTTATTGGCGCTATTGCAAATTTGGTCAGGGAATAATGGAATGATGGAATGATGGAATGATGGAATGATGGAAAAGAAAAAAAGACCAAAATCTTCTTAAACCCAACATTCCAACATTCCAATATTCCAATTGTGAGCGAAGCGAACTAAGTCCTTAATATAGCCAACTCATGAAAAATGTCAAATTGAGCAGCAATGAAATGTGCTCGGGCTTTTTCGGAAAAAGACTCTGTCTCTTGGCCGCAGTATTGCTTTTTCTTTCTTTACAAGGCTGCTCCACCAAATACATCATAACCTCTCCTAAATACGCCAAATATGAGGGAGAGATCAACCAGCACACCCGCTTGATCCGGGCCGAGAGGAGCCGGATATTTCAGATTCTGACTCAAGAGGAAGCCTTCAAAGACATATGCCCCAAAGGCACCATTATCACCCATGAATCTCCACCACCCTATCAGGTTGGAACCTTGGTCAAGACAAGAATCGTTCATATATTTGAGCTGGAGTGGAACTCAAGCGTAGAGGCAGTGATTCCTGACACGAAAATCCGACTCCGATTCTTGGATGGTTTTTTTGCCGGGGGAACTGAAATCTGGGAGCTTGAAAGTGAGGGCGAGTACACTCGAGTGACTCAAACGATTATTGTTCAGCCGAAAGGTCTTCTCAAAAAATTGGTCTGGGTCTTGAAGGTAAGGCTGAAACACGATAAGATGCTGGAAGATCTTCTTGACAACCTGAAAAGGGTCTCCGAAATGCACTCAATTGAATAGACAACCTGTCCCCATGCAAAAGCTCAATCATTGCATCCTGTGTCATGCCTCCGATTTTCGTATCATCCATCAAAAAGATCAGTGGCAGTATCTCCGCTGCCTGAACTGCGGTCTCGTATGTCTTCGTCCCAGGCCCTTTCCCCATTCATTAATGAAAAATTACCAAGACTATTTGCCCGTCCAACCGGAAGAAATCAGCAAATGGGAAATGATGATGAAACCGGTTGTCGTTAAATCTGCTAACTTGATTGAATCTTGGACCAAGACCGGCAGAGGAAGGTTGCTCGATATTGGCTGCGGATACGGCTTTTTCTTACAAGAAATGAATTCTCGTGGATGGCAGGTGGAGGGAATAGAAATATCACGGCAGGGGAGACGATACGTACAGAATAGATGGAATATCCATGTGCATTCCGAACCACTGGAGGATCTTGCCCTCCACGAGAGATCTTTTGATGTTGTTACTCTCTTTTACGTCATCGAGCACGTTCTTGATCCACTGCGTCTATTGACGGAGGTAAAACGCGTCCTCAAATCGGATGGTCTTGTCCTTCTTCGTTGGCCTCACTCGACACCTATTGTCAAAATACTGGGCCCTATGTCCAGGAAACTTGATCTCTACCACACCCCTTATCATCTCTATGATTTTTCACCAAAGACAATTAACAAGCTATTGGTTCTCAGTGGTTTTAAGGAGATCGAAACCATGATCGGAGGACATACCCGCCCTTCCAGGAGCTTGGGTCGATGGGCATCAACCGTCTTCGGACAACTCGGAGAGATTTTGTATTTTCTATCAGGTGGGAACCTCTTGCTCCCCGGGATAAGCAAAACAACCCTTGCTTTCAAAGCAAGTAAGCGAGATCCTGCCGATTCTATTCCGAGTGCCTGATAATAGCAAAAATTGCTGGCAATACAATAACAGAGGCGAATAAGCAGGCACTGATGCCGATGATGGCCACATATCCCATGCTTCTCAGTCCGGGATAGTGAGACAGGGCAATAGAGCCAAAACCCACCATGGTAGTGAGAGAGGTTAAAACAACAGCCCGACCGGTTTGACTCATTCCTTCTAATATATCAGCCTGATCACGTTGACGAAAAGTATTGGTGAAATGAACCCCGTCATCTATAC
>JAQYWL010000504.1 GCA_030145035.1 Desulfobacteria bacterium
AAATATCATATTGTCTGAACCGTCATTCCCGCGAAAGCGGGAATCCAGGAAAATCAAGGGGTTATGGATTCCTGCTTCCGCAGGAATGACAGAACTTTGGACTGTGTAGCTAATTAGTCTCTGAACGAAAAGCCTTAATTGCGAGCCGTCATTGCGAGGAGTGAGGAACGAACGACGAAGCAATCTCTTTGTTTTCAGGAGATTGCTTCGCTCGTGCCTCCCCGCCTGCCAACGCCTGGCTTGCCGGGTAGTTATAACGACGGCACAAATGGCACTGGCGGGCAGGCCTCGCAATGACAGGAAAAGTGCATATTAACTTATTGAAACAGTCTATCGCAATAAATTTTATCCTTTTACAACATCAATTATTCTTTCTATACGCTGCATGAGTTCTTCCTCTGTCCAGGAAGGTTTGATCAGCATCGAGATCGTCCTGCTCATTATGCTGTCAGACCTGGGTAGTTCTATCTTTTCATAATCCGGGCAGTCTTCAAGCAGCTTAAGTGGCAGCTTTGCTGCGGACTTTAGCTTTTTAAGGTGGTCCCACTGGCGAATGTAATGCCAGTTGTTGTCATACCAGTAGAAGCATGCATCAACACCTGCCTGCCCAAGGTCACCGGCTATCTTCCGAGCCCTTGATTCCTCTGGCAAAAAAAAGGAAAGGAATGTGGCCGAGTCTCCTTTTTCGTCCAAGATCTTTCGGAAGGTGATTTCTGAAAACTGTGCCAGGGCGTCCTTGATGGCCTTTTTATGTGTGCGCTGTTTTCTCAGGATAAGATCGAGCTTTCTTAGCTGAGCCAGCCCGACTGCTGCATTCAGTTCACAGATGCGAAAGTTGGTGCCAAGAATGGGATGACCTTCAAGCCCCCTGTCATTACCTGTGTGGTCATGTCCATGGTCAGAATAGGCATCCGCTATTTGATAAAGGTTCTTATCGTTGGTTACAACAGCACCCCCTTCGCCGCACGTAATCGTTTTGACAGGGTCAAATGAAAAACAACCCATTTGGCCGAATGTGCCTAATGCCTTTCCGTCAAGGGTGCTGCCGAGTGCCTGGCAGGCATCCTCTATCATAATGAGGCCCTTTTTATTGCAAACACTATTGATTTTATCGATACGGGCCATGGCCCCGCACATATGAACAGGCAATACTGCCTTTGTGCGCGGGGTAACAACATCTGAGATGGCTTCAGGGTCAAGACACAGAGTTTCATCTATTTCGGCAAACACAGGCACAGCACCCGCATTCAGTACTGCCTCAATGGTTGCTATAAAGGTAAAGGGCGGCACAATGACTTCATCTCCTGCTCCAACCCCGCATGAGGCTAAAGCAATGCTGAGGGCTGCGGTGCCGCTGGAGCACAGATGGCAGCACCCTGCCCCGATACGTTGTGCCAGCTCGGCTTCAAATGTTCTTGCCTTCCAGTGGTTCTTGCGAGCCTGGTCAAAACCGTAGCGGAACAGGACGCCTGTATCGAGAACATCCTGGACTTCTTTCCGTTCCTCATCTCCAAATAGTTCAAAACCCGGCATAACAAATCTCCTTATCTGGTTTCTTGATGCTGGTTTCCGGACTTCGGATAATAGAGCCTAATGTTCAGAGATTATTTGGTTAATACTATTCACTCATTACTCTTTACCATGAACTATGAACTGTATCTATCTTTGCTTCGTTTTTAGCAAAACAATTCGTTAATGTGCAATAGAAATCCGAAAGAAAAGGGCGTCAGAGGCTTCATTTTCTTGATTTTTTGTAAGATGGGTTGTATCCTCAAGTGATGCTCTGGTGGTACCGAGAGTCCTGGTATGCAACGATTAACAGGAAGCCTCCCAGGATGATTCAGGCTCGCGTTTACCTCATACTCCTTTCGCTGTGCCTCGGATTCTAGAAAGAGCAGCACATCGGTCATATTTCCAAAGAGCCCGCCCCCATCGATGTGCTCGATAACTTGCAAAAAGACAGTATTCACCGTGACCAAGAATTGGTCCACCACAGCGGAGGCGATTGCCTCACACTTTTGTGTGGAAAAGAAGCACCGGCAGCCGAACGGTCGTTCCGGATAGATAAGACATTCGTTGTTTGAAAGAAACGAGCAGGCAGCTCGGGGCCAGTCGCTCTTCTCTTCGGGTGGGTCCTTCCCCTGCATACAAAGGGCTGCAAGCTCATTGGTGGTGACGGTGGGCTGAAAGCGTTTTTGGTGTGCTGAGCGATGGAGGCGCTGCAAGAGATCTATCTGCCCCGAGGAAATCAAGTGCTCGACAATCCAATATCCTTCCAGGGTAGTCATGGTAACGTTTTGGGTACAGCATGCCGCACAGCCCCGCACGCAAGCCACACTCAGGCGCGTTGAGAAGGTCTCATAAATATCGTATATCTGACCCAAGATATCTAACTTGTCTAAAATCCCCATTTACCAAATGTAGTCCATAGACCGTTTCGCGTGCATCTCGCAATGACAGACTTCAAGCACTCTTTTGGCTGGAGCTTACCCGGAGTAGCCGTCCTGATATGAAATACGTCACCGGATTTACGAATTAAATCGCTAAGCCTTTGCCTGATCAGCTACGGCCTGGGCCTTCTTTCTTGCCACCTCGGGATCTCCGAGGTAGTAATGGGTCATTGGCTTGAGGTTGTCGCCCAACTCATAGACCAGGGGGATACCTGTTGGAATATTGAGTCCTGGGATATCTTCATCTGAGACGTTATCCAGATACTTGACCAGTGCCCGTAAGCTGTTGCCGTGGGCTGCAATAAGCACCCGCTTGCCCGCTGTTATGGTAGGTGCTATTGTCTCATGCCAGTAAGGTAGAAAACGCTCTACAGTATCCTTCAAGCACTCGGCCAGGGGAAGCTGCGTCTCATCCAGTTCTTTATAGCTGGGATCATGTCCTGGGAATCGATCGTCTTCTTTTGTAAGGGGCGGCGGTTGAACTGCATAGCTTCGACGCCAGATATGGACCTGTTCGGCACCGTATTTCTGGACCGTTTCTGATTTGTTCAATCCCTGGAGGGCACCGTAATGTCGTTCGTTGAGTCGCCAGCTTCGATAGACAGGTATCCACATAAGGTCCAATTCATCAAGCACAATCCACAGCGTCCTTATGGCACGCTTCGATACTGAGGTATAGGCGACGTCAAAGGTATACCCCTGTTCTTTGAGCAGTCTTGCAGCCGATCGAGCTTCTTGCACTCCTGTATCGGACAGATCAACGTCGATCCATCCGGTAAACCGGTTTTCCTTGTTCCATGTGCTTTCTCCATGCCGTAATAAGACTACCTTGTGCATTTGACCTTCCTTTCGTGTAAGCCTGACCTGGTACCTCGGCCTAGTCGAGAGAATCGGATCACCTGTATGCCCGCTTTTTCAAGAGGCTCAATTGATACGAATTGCGAATAACACGGATTCAAGAGAATTTCAATATTATTTGTTTTGACAGGTGGTTAGTCATTCTGGTATATGCTATATTATCTCACAATCCACACGGAACAGGATATGACACAAAGGCGGAATGACCAGATGCGGGTAGGTTCCGGCTACGATATCCACAGGCTGATTCAAGGGCGTAAACTGGTCCTTGGCGGCGTAATCATACCCTTTGAAAAGGGGCTTCTGGGCCATTCTGATGCAGATGTGGTCCTCCATGCCGTGTGCGATGCCTTGCTGGGTGCTGCCGGCCTGGGAGATATCGGGCAGCATTTTCCGGATACTGAACCCCGCTTCAAGGGTATTTCCAGCATGGAACTCCTTGCTCGGACGTTTCAACTGATTGGTGACAAAGGCTTTTGTGTCAATAACGTGGATGCGACTATACTGGCCGAAGCCCCCAGGCTTGACCCGCATCGTTCGGCCATGCAGGCCAATATTGCTGGTGTCCTAAAACTGGAACCTGGCGACGTCAACATCAAGGCAACAACAATGGAGGGACTGGGGGCCATCGGAAAAGTGGAGGCCATTGCCGCCATGTGTGTGGTCACACTTCGGGAAAAGTATTGAGTTCATCGAATGCGGAGTGCGGAATGCGGAGTAAAAGAGAAGATGAATCGAATAACGAATAACAGCATCCTTCATACAGGGCAAAAAGTAGTTTACACTTATTGACCAGTGTTCAGGTTTCAGGTCTTGCTCTTTCAGTTTCTGACACCTGAC
>JAQYWL010000268.1 GCA_030145035.1 Desulfobacteria bacterium
ACCACCCGGCCAGGATCGAGGTCGTAGTGGATGAGTTCTGTGTCCCCTTTGTCATGAACGTAGCGGTTACGGCAAGGGGAAAGGCCCGGTTGTGTCGCGAGTTTGAAGTCTTGCAGCATCTGAATACAAAATATGATTTCCCGTTTTTGCCGCGGACTCACTTCCAGGGCGAAGTCTTGCTCCCCTCCATGCTCATGTTTCTGGCAGATTGGTTTGAAGGGTATCACGAATTCCACCTGTCAGTTGACAAGGAAGGCGGTTCCTGGAAACTCGTCCTTTGGGATCCCGAGAAAAACCATTGCCACCTTTCTCGGCCACAGGCATGGCAGATATACAGTCAGGCTGCCAAGATTTTGACCCTGTATTATGACCTTGAGACCTTTGAGCAGATCTTTCCCTGGCATCATGCGGCAGGCGACTTCGTCGTGAAGGTACAGAAGGAGAAATCCATAGATGTCAGACTCGTAACCGCAAGACAATATGCCCCCATGCTTGACCATTCCGAGGGAGTCTCAGTCCCTGAGGCTTTGCTCTTTTTCCTGTTGAACTTGTCCGTAAGGATGCGACTGGACCGCCTGGATGGTGTGGGAGCTGTTGCATGGGCAGACGATGAATGCGTGGATGCAACCCTCGAGGGGTTTCTGGAAGGACTAAGGATAAAGCAGGGCAAGGGGTTTATTGATGAAAGCTTTGTCAATGGATTCCTGCAATATGGACGGTCTCTTGCCAAAGAAGACCTATCGTATAGATTCCATGCCCTTATCGATGCCTGTGATCAAGCTGCCCCGGACATACCTGTGATTAGATGCCATCTCGAAAGGCATATCTCCAAATTCCATTTAGCCCTTCAAGGGCTACTCCTCACTCCCATCTTCCCTCCCCTGGTGGGAGGGACTGAGGGAGGGGGATAGGGGAGGAGTGTGAACTTATGGGTAAAGCTTAGCTTCAAGGGAGAGCGCTGGGGAGGGGTGATCCGCCTGAGGCGGACACAGGCTATTGACCAAGTACGAGAGATTCGTGATTGTTCACTACATAGGCACGGGAAAACAACCCTGTAATCCAAGGTTTTTTTTGTTGACAAAATATGCAAATAAGTCTATAGGCAAGCTTTGTGACAGTGTGTATGGGTTATTGTTCAAGTTATGAAATCGCTTCGCGATTCCTGAACCTGTCAGGAATAGGTTTAATACAACGCGGCTTCGCCGCTCAAAAAAGGAAATTCCAATACCATCAAGAGATTCAGATGGACTGCTTTTTTTGTTCTACCGTTTAATCTTAATCGAGCAAGAGTATTATCAGGAATTGAGAGGAGGTGAGGGGGCGACATTTATTGAACGACAACGGGGTACATACGGATGTATCAGATAAGTTGAGAGATTGAAAAAGAACCTAAGAATGGAGGGAGGTAGAATATGGTTGAATTCAAACACAAAACCCAAATGATCGATCAACTGGAAACCGGGCCCTGGACGAGTTTTGTTTCGGACATCAAGCGCGAACATGAGTCCAGGATGGAAAATCCAAAAGGGATCGATTTCCAGTTTAACCAGGATTGCTGTGATGACCTTTTGGGTGTACTGGAATTATCGTATGAGCACGGCAGGACCCACTGGAAGCACGGCGGCATTGTCGGTGTGTTCGGATACGGCGGTGGCGTTATCGGCAGGTATTGTGACCAGCCCGAGATGTTTCCGGGTGTGGCGCACTTTCACACGATGCGTGTTAACCAACCGATGGGGCACTTTTACACCACTGAGTACTTGGAGCAACTCATGGACCTGTGGGAAAGACGCGGCAGCGGCCTCACCAACATGCACGGTGCCACAGGTGACATCATCTTTCTGGGGACTAGCACACCCCAGTTGGAAGAGGTCTTCTATGAATTGACCCACAACATAAACCAGGACCTGGGTGGTTCAGGGTCGAACCTGCGCACCCCGTCTGATTGCATGGGTCAGTCCATGTGCGAGTACGCGTGTTACGACACCCAGGAGATGTGTTACAACCTGACCATGGAATATCAGGACGAGTTGCATCGACCTGCGTTCCCGTATAAATTCAAGTTCAAGTTTGACGGCTGCCCCAACTGCTGCGTGGCCGCGATTGCCCGATCTGACCTCTCCTTTATCGGCACCTGGCGTGACGATATCCGCATCGACCAGGAGGCGGTCAAGGCTTATGTGGGCGGCGAATTAAAGCCGAACGGTGGCGCCCATGCAGGTCGTGACTGGGGCGCATTCGACATCCAGAAAGAGGTGATCGATCTTTGTCCCACCGAGTGCATGCGATGGGATGGCAGCAAGCTAGAGATTAACACCCCCGAGTGCACCAGGTGCATGCATTGCATCAATGTGATGCCCAGGGCGCTTCGAGTAGGCCTTGATACGGGTTGTTCTGTCCTGGCCGGCGCCAAGGCCCCGATCCTGGATGGCGCCCAGATGGGTACACTGATTGTGCCCTTTATCAAGGTAGAACCGCCCTATGATGAGGTCAAGGAAACAGTAGTCGAGCCCATCTGGGATTGGTGGATGGAAGAGGGCAAGAACCGCGAGCGCCTTGGCGAGCTGATCAAGCGGCAGGGTATGCAGAAGCTGCTCGATGTGACAGGGTTCAAGGCGATTCCGCAGATGGTTCAGGAGCCCCGGACCAATCCGTACGTCTTCTGGAAGGAAGATGAGGTGCCTGGCGGGTGGAAACGCGACATCAACGAATTCAGAAAATATCATCAAAGATAGGGGGTGACAACATGGCGTTTATTTCTTCAGGATATAATCCCGATAAACCGATGGAAGACAGAATTACGGATATTGGACCAAGATATTACGAAGAGTTCTATCCACCAGTTATCAAGAAAAACAAAGGCAAGTGGCTGTATCACGAAATCATCGAACCGGGCATTGTTGTCCATGTTGCTGAAAGCGGAGACGAACTCTATACGATCCGGGTTGGCGGCTGCCGTCTGATGAGTGTGTCGCACATCCGCGAGATAATGGAGATTGCGGACAAGTACGGCGACGGCTACGTTCGGTGGACTACCCGGAACAACGTAGAGTTCATGACGGACAGCAAAGACAAGTGCATGGCCATGAAGGACGAGCTGCTGAGCCGGAAGCAACCGGGCGGATGTTACAAATTCCCCATAGGGGGCACGGGTGCTTCCATAACGAACATCGTACATACCCAGGGCTGGATTCACTGCCACACACCGGCAACCGATGCCTCGGGCACGGTCAAGTCCACGATGGACGTGCTATTTGACCAATGGGAAAATATGAAGCTTCCTGCGAAGCTCAGGGTTTCCATGGCCTGCTGCCT
>JAQYWL010000481.1 GCA_030145035.1 Desulfobacteria bacterium
GGAAAATAGAATGGGAATTATCAGTACTCAAGTATTACAGGAATTTTACGTGAATGTTACACGCAAGATTTTAAATCCTTTGTCAAAATCAAAGGCAAGAGGAATTATTGAGAGTTATCTTGTCTGGCATGTTGAGTTGAATGGAATCAAAACAATATTATTTGCTTCCGAGATTGAAGAAAGGCACAATTTATCATTTTGGGATTCTTTAATCATTGCTGCGGCTTATAATGCAAAAGCCGACAAAGTTCTCACTGAAGATTTGAACCATGGTCAGATAATTGAAGGTATTCTAATTGAAAACCCTTTTGAAAATGGTGATAAGATGTTGAGCTGATATGAATTTCACCCCGATGAAATGGCCTTCGGATTTCATCCCAGTACGATCTACCGGACCTACGGGATAAATTGGGCAGGCTGGGTAAAGAGGACGGAAGTCAGAGGACAGAGGACACCCCGCACCCCGGTTGAACACCCTGGAAGGGGACCCGGTTCAACTGGGCAGGGAGGACAGAGGACAGAGGACAGAGGGCATGGCGCAGAGCGTAGGGCCGGGAACTGAGTTCCCTCGAGGCCGAAGGGTGAAGGCTGAAAGCTAAAGGCAGGAGGGTTAAAGCCGAATGAGCCGACGTACCTGTCCCACCATATAGAGGGGAAGCGATAGCAGGCGATAGGGTATATTGGGTCTGTCGGCCAGGGCTGTCTGCGACTCAAGTATGGAAGGGATATCACTGTTAAACCGAACACCAAATGACCGGTGTTTTTCGCTCAAGAACAGATGCAGCGATTTGAGAGTTCCGCTTTTTCCTGCCTTAACTTCAATAGGAACAATAAGAGTTCCTTCGGAAATTACGTAGTCGACTTCAGCCGACGAGTTTTTCTTTTCTCGAACCCAGTAGTACACCTCGGGTTCACAATAAGGTTGCTGAGAAAATAATAGATGCTGCCCGATATATTGCTCGCAAATTGAACCTGCATTAACTTTCATAACATCCTCGGCCTTTTCATAATCGAGCAAATTTAGGCCGGTTGCTGTTGACATCAGGCCTGTATCAAGAAAAAGAACCTTATTTTTCTAACAAGCTTTTACCAAACAGACCTTGACACGACCGATAAGAAGGAATTTCTATTGAAGTTCGTGAGAGACAGACGGCGGTGGGTTGAGTGGCTTTTTGAGTGGAAACCTCCGGGACGTTGTTGACTAGGTTGACTTACTTGTCTTGCGTCTTCAGGCGATTTCAGCGCAGGAAAGGGCACAGCGCATAACGCATTGGACCTAAAATGATCGGTTCCAGGTTCAGTGTTCAAGGTTCAAAGGTTATGGTTCGACGGGCTCACCATCCTGAGCGAAGTCGAAGGGATAGTCTACTTTACAAGGGTTCAGGGTTCACGGTTCGAGGAATAGGTGTTACATTCCACAGGGCAGGCGGGGCAGGCTTGGCATAGGAAAGAAAATCCTTGCCAATATGAAAATTATAGGCGATTATTTTACATAGTGGTTATGCAGGATCATGCATTGACAGAAGCCCTTACCACGGATGAACACTTTAAACAGGCTGGTTTTAGAGATCTGTTGCTCGAATAATCTCCATAGAGATTTTGTCCCGGGACGGAATGGAAATATCAACGGGGTTTTGTTCGATCTCATTGGGGCTATGGCTGTTCTGTTATGGTTTTGGGCAAAGAATGTCGTAAGTACCAAAGGTGTTTAGCCACAAACGCACACAGACTGACGCAGAGGAATACTTGGTCGCCGAATATGGACCGATTAAATGGGGGAATTAAGGTGTGATTGGATGATTTGCATTAGTCTTTTTTGGAAGGTGTACTGTGGCTATTGATAGACAAGATGTAAGAATCCTGGTGGTAGATGATGATAAGGATCTGGCCGATGGGTTGGTAGAGCACCTGTCGAATCTGGGCTATTCAGCGGCAGCGGCTTACAGTGGACGGGAAGGTCTCAGCCGGTTTGAAAACGGGGACTTCCAACTGGTCATCACCGATCTCAAGATGCCGGACATGGATGGTATGGAGCTTCTCGAAGCGGTCAAGGCGCGGGACAAGCAGGCCGTGGTTGTCGTAATCACCGGGTATGGCACTATTGAATCGGCAGTCAAGGCCATAAGGAACGGGGCCTACGACTTTATCACCAAGCCAATCAAGATGGAGGAGTTAGAGGTCATCATTGAGCGGGCACTGGACAGATACGCCCTCTCGAAGCAGTTGGGTGTTTTCAAGGGGCTCACCCTGGCTCTGATCATCTCTGTCCCCTTGTGGTTCATACTGGGGATTATATTGGCCGTGCTTTGGAAATGAAAAGTTACGCACTTTTACCCATTTCATGTGAATTGGGGGTCAAATCTTTCCTCTTGACAATTCGCATGTTTTGATAATGTTGAGTCGCGGATAGACCCCTCTAAGAATGTAATATCCAGGGGTTGATGTCCGCTGGGAGGATGTAACAGACAAGTACGAGAAGTTGTTCAAGCAAGTAACAAACACGGTGTTGGGACAACATAGCCGAGCAGACGATTGAGGTATATCAAAAAATACTCAAATTGGGGGATTCCTGGGGCATAATCATGCCGCCAGGCTAAGGCGCGCTTCCACAATGTCCCACGGCACTTCCACTTTGTCATCTTGGGTGCGGCCAATCAGTCCGATGTGCTCCAGTCGCCGCACATCTGTGTGAACGTTCTTGTAATCGCGTCGCAGCGCGCTCGCCAGGGCGCGTATGCTCATCGGACCGTTTGTGCGCAACGTTTTTAATAACAGCCACCGTCCTGCAGTAAGCGTCCGAAGCAGCGTCTCCAGGTTCTCAAAGTTGAGCCGCTGTATGGCTTTCACTTTTTCGCCGCGTTCCGCGCGGTTCCATGCATCAATAAAGCCCTTAGCTGTGCTCACAGCATCGCCGACCCCGATCTGGATTTCTTTGGCCATTTCTATCGCCTCCTTGCCTTTTCAATGTCTGCGAGGAAATCTGAAAGTTTCCACATCAGTAAAGTGATACTGTTCTTCCTGGTCCTTACTGTGTCTGTGATCGCCCTTGCCCATTTCATTGCGTAGGGTATCTATGAGTTGGAACTTGGTCATGAGGCGTTTTCTAAGAATCTGTGTCAAATCAGTATCATAAAGGGCTCATGATGAAATGTCAAGTTATGTTAAAGAGTTATAACCAATAGCAAGAATATCAGCAACTTGAAAACTATAGAGAATTCCCCATATTCTCTTTAACATTTTTAATTTCTTGACAAAATGAGGATGTTAAGCTAATTCTGGGTTATCATGATTGTGATAGACCTCAACTTGAGATCCACACCTAATAGGAGGAACGAACAATGCCCTGCACCAAGGCTCACATCGTAAATTCGATTCACAGCCAACTCAACCTTCCTAAAAATAGGTCCATCCAAGTGATCGAATCTCTCTTAGAAATCATCAAGAGAACCCTGGCAAACGGCGAAGACGTTCTTATCAGCGGATTTGGGAAGTTCTGCTTCAATGAAAAGAAGGAACGCAGAGGCAGGAACCCCCAGACCGGCAAGGATATGACGCTGAGATCGAGAAGGGTGGTCACTTTCAAATGCTCCGGGGTGTTGAGAGATAGGATTAATGGGGAGAGATAGGTGTGATTTCCCCCGTGTCATTATGGTTTACACACCTTGCACGGAATATACCCTTGCTTCATAGCATTCTGCCTTGATTTGAATATGAAATTATCCGATTTCCGTAAAATGGAATTGCTGATGATGAGATATACATGATTCGTCTCGGAAAGCAGGTATCACGTCTGATTCTTTTTTTGAATGTGTTGTGCATGGGCTCTGATGCGATTGCCCATCCGCATGTATTTATTGTCCAGCGATTGAACGTCGTGTTTGGCAATCAAGGTCTAGCAGGTTTTGAGGTCGAGTGGCATTTCGATGACATGTTCAGTAGCATGATCGCCACGGATTACGATCAAAACCAAAACAGCACACTGGAACCAGCCGAAGTTGCAGTGGTGAAAGAAAAAGCGTTCTCATATATCGCAAAATACGACTATTTTGTCTTCGTGAAAATCGATGGTCAGCCCTTCAAAGTCAGGTGGATCAAGGATTTTAACGCGGTTTTAAAAAACGGCAAGCTTTCCTATCACTTCTTTGTGCCTTGCCATGTGAAAGCCCACAAACAGTTCAAAAAGATCGTCATCGCCACATATGATTCTTCTTATTATACCGCCATCTTTTTTGCCCAAAAACGGCCCGCATCTGTTGAGAACGTGGACCGATTTGTTATTGAAAGTTCCATTAAAGAAGACAAATCCACCTCGATTTATTTTGGTATGGTCAATCCCTGGGCACTATTTCTGAAATTCATGTTGAAGTCATGAAAAGTACGCTTTTGTTGCTTTGCCTTTTGGCCGTTTGCATTGTGGTTATGCTGCAGCCGGTCTTTGCGCAAAACCCGTTTACCGCCAAACCCAAATCCAAAGCCGAGCATATGACGACACATCCTGCAGCCAAGAATCAGTTTCTGGACAAGATCGTCCTGTGGCAGTACCGGCTCAACCAGAAAATGGCGAGTCTGGTGCGCGAGGCCAAGGCGACCCACGGCTTGAAACCTTTGGCCTTTTTGTTGATGGTTGCCTTTGCTTATGGGGTGATCCATGCAGCCGGTCCGGGGCATGGCAAAGCATTTGCCATATCGTACATTCTATCTCAGCGCCCGAGATTATTGCGGGGGATACTTTTCGGCAATTTTATTGCCCTGTTTCACGGCTTGTCGGGAATCCTATTTGTACTGATCATCCGCATTATTTTGCAAAAAAGTATTACAGGAACATTGGAAGATGTGACCCGCATCACCCAAATCATCAGCTTCAGCCTGATTACCTGCCTGGGTTTGGGCATTCTGATCAAAAGCATTTACAAATGGATAAAAAGTGCAAAAGGCAGCCACCTGGCTTTCGATGAGAGCCATAAACGCTATCTCTATGATCCCTTGTTATCGGCATTGGTGGTCGGTATGATCCCATGCCCAGGGGTGGTGATGGTCATGCTGTTTGCTCTATCCATGAATCTGATCGGATTGGGCATCATGCTTGGGATTACCATTTCCCTCGGTATGGCCCTTACCATCACATGCGTAGTGGTGATGGGCATATCAAGCAAAGCCATCTCGCTTAAAATGCTTGCCAAGCATGGCAGCCTGGCGATTACGCTCGAGAATTTGATTGAAACAACAGCCGGTCTTATGGTCGCAAGCCTGGGATTGTTATTTTTGAACGCCATCATTTGATTGAAGTTTTGTTTCACATATAAGTTGTAGAAATTCCGAAGGGTGAATAGAAACTTCACGAAGGTGCCTTAGCTGGGCTTTTTTGATAATCAACAAAAGCGAAACGGAGGTTGTGAGAGATTTTGGAACAGTTGATTATATCTTCGTACGTACTTGCACTTTTCTTCTTTGTGGTGGCATTCTCCTATTCTTCAGTAGGGCTCGGAGGCGGATCTTCCTACACCGCGTTAATGGCAATTTTTGGTGTAAGTTTTTTGGCTATTCCCACAATATCGCTGACCCTCAATCTATTGGTTACTTCTGTTGGAAGCTTCAATTTTGTTAGAAAAAGACATGCTCGTATCAAACTTATCTTGCCGTTTTTTATTACATCAATCCCAATGTCCTATCTTGGCGGCTCCCTTAGGTTACCGAAAGAACTTTTTTATTGGATTCTGTTAATCACGCTAGTTTTGGTTGCAATACGTATATATTCTTGGGAAAATATATCCCTAAAGTTAAACATAGGAAAGGCTCAACAGATCATTCTTTCGCTAATAGTAGGTTCAGTTCTTGGGCTTTTAGCCGGTATTGTAGGTATTGGTGGAGGCATCTATCTTGTTCCGTTAATCATCATTCTGGGTCTGGGGTCGGAGAAAGAGGCTGCAGCCTGTGGCGCCATTTTCATCTGGGTTAATTCACTGTCCGGGCTGGTAGCAAGGTCCCAGTATAATCCAAGTGATCTAAAAGAATTTGTTCTTTTTGTCATCGCGGTTTTGATAGGGGGGGCTTGGGGATCATTCATGGGCTCTTCTATATTTGCGCCAAAGACTATGCAGAAAATATTGGGAGCGATTATTCTTGTTGCGATTGTCTTTCTAACTAAACGGGTATTATCCGTCTGATTTCATCGGGTCGCATCTAGGGGCGTCCCCTATTTCCCCCGGCTTCGCCGCTCGAAAAAAGGAAATTCCTATACAATCAAGTTAGTTAAGACAGTCACTATGATAAAGCTCAACGGCAGCGGACGCAATCGCCTACCCGCCTTTGGTAGAAACCAACATCTCCAACTCGCGACTCTGCACTTCAATCTTCCCGCGCCCAAAACCTCCCAGAATCCGTCTGAATCGATCCGCCTACGGAGGACTACTTGATAGTATAGGAATTACCTTTTTTTAAGCGGCGTAGCCGCGTTATATAAAATCCCCGCCTGCCAACGCCCCGTACGGCATGCAGCTTACACGCTAGCGTGCCTGGCAATGGCGGGCAGGGCGAAGCGATTTTATAACTTGAACCTCTTTTCCAGCCAGTCAGGAAATCCTCACGCAACCGACGCCACTGAATCTCATCCAGCCAGGCCACTTTTCCCTTCAAACGTCATTTGACACCTTCCAAGATACCTTGCCAAAAGCCCTTTTCTTCAGACTGTTGCTGAACTGCCTCGGGCTTTTCCAAAGCCTCCTCCTTCTCTTTTAGCTCTCTCTCTTTCCGCTCAAGCTCCGCTTCCTTTTCTCTCAAGATTTTTTCTCTTTCTTCCAGAGCGACCTGTTCACCGTCCTGAGCGTAAGCCTTGGAGACCCAACTCAGACCTGTCTGAGCGATCGTTTTTTGTTGATCAACCGGAACGGCATTGTAAAACGAGACGAGAATCGAAGGAGCGGCCATACCAATAAAAAACGCCTTCTTAAGGGTTTTTTGGGGATCGTCCCACATATAGGCAACAATGGCTCCCAAAAAGGCCAGACATATCGTCGTCACCACAAAACCAAAAAGGTACTCAGTAGGTGGAAGGTTATCAATGCTTTGAATACGTAACACCAATTTGACAATGTTTCTTGCCACACCGCCTGCAGCCCCCATTAACAGACTTTGCCTTACCATGTGGACATTCCTCCTTTACTTTTCACCTGTCTAAGGTAAATCGGCTTTTCATTCTAAAGTCCGGATACGCCCATAGTTGCTTGGGACGGTAAGCCATGACTCCTCACCACTAACAATCTCCTTCAAATTATCGTATCCATGGAGTTCTTCTGAATACCACCACTGAATGGGAAATCGAACGGCACTGTCTGCTCCTGGTCGCCAAAATTGAACTCTCTAAACCACCTGGGCCATTTCATCGATCGAGCCCGCATAGACTGCCGCCAGGCCATCCAGATTCTCCTTCGCCTTGGCCAGATCCTGATCGTTATCGATAAAAAAAGGCTCGGCAATAATGCAGGGCGCCTTGGTGTAACGCAGCAGGTAGCCGCCTCGATCTTCGCTCGTCTTGGGTTTGATCCCCCTGTCGGGCAAGCCGAGGAAATCAACCAGACGCCTTTGGAGAATTCCGGCAATCGCTTTGCCTGCTTCTGACCTGTGATAATAGAGCACTTCTGTTCCAGAGGCCCGGCCGTTATAGGCGTTGCAGTGCAGGCTGAGCACGAAATGGGGCTTTAGTGCGTTGATATCGGCTGGTAGTTCCTCGTAGAGCCTGCGGTAGACTCGCTGAGTTTGGGTTTTTTGCACCTTCTTTTCTATGCGGATGGCCAGATCCTCGTTGAAATCGAACTCGGTAAGGCCCGTCTTTTCGTTGACCGCACCGGAAGAGCTTTTCTTATGCCCAATGACTAGGGCACAAAGCTTCTTCGGTGGCTCTATTTCCTGCTCACCTTCCAACTTCGACAGGTGCTCTTGAATCTCCGTTAAAGAAACAATCCCTTTTTCTGCAAGTTTTTGAATTAAAGCACCGGTTAAGCGGGGCAGAGTTTCCACTACCTGTGCCGAATAGAGAACTCCGCTGACAAGGTCCCCCCTAGCTAGGACAGTTTTCCCTAGATCCTCTTCGGCAACAGGTAATGCTGCCGATTCAGGCGGTTGTGGCGCCCCTTTTGGCAGCGTGGTGAGCAGAATCTTTCCGGATTCTGTTTTTAACTGTCCCTGACGTGACAAAATTCCGATAAGCCAATCTTTGTCTTGCATTTTTCCTTCCTCTTCATAGTCGGGTTTGGTCATTTCCATTCCTCAATATGCGGTGCTCCACTGGTATCAGGGGGGGGTGGGACATCTATTTGACGACCTTTATCTTGTAAGCCCCGGTACCGCCTTCACTGTCGTAATGTTCAACTCTCACATAGTACGTACCAGGTGAAAGGTCTGCGGTAATTTTTGCATTCCAGCCTGTACCGCTGTCGTCATCACGCGCAATCAGCTTTGTTTCACTGTCTGGGCCGTAAAGGGCCATAAGTAAATCCGTGCGGCCTTCCGTTTCAACGGTATATCTTCCTTCCTCGGCAACTATGAATTTATAGTAGTCTTTCTGGCCTGGATGAGTGATCTCTGCTTTATGCGGCGCAAAATCAATAACCGGCAACTCAACCGGTCCCTCGACTGGAGGAGCAAAAATCACAGTAAAGGCTTTCTGGGATCGAAAGTCATCTGTTAATGGCCCGTATTCATTATACTGAGGCTTCTGGCTTGACCCGATCAACTCGCATATCTTTTTATGCAAGTCCTGGAAAGTTCCGGCAAAAGCGCCATCCTGCCAGGCTTCACACAAAGCGATAGTGAATGCTCCACCATGCTGGTATCCAGCAGACGTAAAGCCGTCCCGACATCCTCCCAGATGAATGAGCTGAGCCTTTATATCCACTTCCTCTCTCGGCGTTCTTGCTACAGGTCTGAATATGGCCTGTTCATTTACCGGCACAGTCATTCTTCCCCTGTAATTCGTACCGGAATTGCAACTATCGCTGATCATTACTATACGTACACCGGCTTTGAATCTTGTCAGTGCATAGTGAATCTTGTCATCTATTACTTCTCTGTCATATGCAAC
>JAQYWL010000379.1 GCA_030145035.1 Desulfobacteria bacterium
AACAAGTTGCGCTGAAAGCGCATTCCTTAACCCTGGCCCAGACCCTGGCCCAGACCGGGTTTTTCACTCTGTGGCATGGTCCAACTTCTGTCGCGCCAGGGCGGGCCGGGTTTTTCTCCACTGGGCATGGTCTAACTTCTGTCGCACCAGGGCGGGCTTTAGGCACTTTAGGCACTTCTTTTTGATTTCGGCTTGCCCGGGTTAGGATTCTTAGATTTTACAGTACCATATACACAATGATCGGTTTTTGCAACCCGTATTCGTGCATCCGATTGTCGATTGTCGATTGTCGATTTTTTTTCAATCATCAATCATCAATCATCAATCGAAAGATTGGTCCTTTGTGAATAGAAATCCCGTTTGAACAGGCCGAATCGCCCATGGCGGATCGCCTCTCGCATCTTTCTCATAAGAGTCATAAAAAAGTAGATATTAGGGATGGTATTCAACCGATACGCAAGCAACTCCTTTGCCATGAAAAGATGACGCAGGTAGGCCCTTGAATAATGTCTGCACGTATAACAAGGACATCCGGCTTCAACAGGGAGTTCGTCGTCTCGGTACTGGGCGTTGCAAATGTTGAGCGTGCCGGTGCTGACAAAAAGCTGTCCGTTTCTGGCGTTGCGTGTGGGCATGACACAGTCGAACATATCTGTGCCAAGAGAGACTAACTCCACCAGGTCTTCCGGCGCTCCCACTCCCATGACGTACCGTGGGAGTGAATCCGGGAGCAGGGGAAGGGTGAAGGCTGCCACATCCAACATTGCCTTCTTTGGTTCCCCCACGCTCAAGCCACCCAGGGCATATCCATCAAAACCGATATTAGTCAGGGCTGAAACACCGTAGGCACGAAGGTCCTCAAACATACCGCCTTGAACAATACCAAAGAGCGCAGAACCTTCCTGGCTGCGGCTCTCCTTGCAGCGTCTTGCCCAGTCAATGCTCAGTTCTAAAGATCTTTGGCTCTCAGTGCGGGTGGCCGGATAAGGGGTGCACTCATCCAGGCACATCATGATGTCAGAGCCCAGGGCCTCCTGAATTTCGACGACCTTCTCCGGTGTCAAAAGGTGTCTTGAACCATCAATATGGGACTGGAAGGTTACCCCGCTGTCAGAAATCTCCCTGAGTTTTGACAAGCTGAATACCTGATAACCGCCACTGTCCGTCAAAATAGGGCGGCCCCAGTGCATAAACCGGTGAAGCCCGCCGAGCTTGCCTATCACATCATGTCCTGGCCGAAGGTATAGATGGTATGTATTGGCCAATATAACCTGGACACCGAGTCCGAAAAGCTCTTCAGGTGTCAGAGATTTGACAGTGGCCTGCGTCCCCACCGGGATAAAGGCCGGTGTCTCGACACAACCATGGGGTGTGTGTATCATTCCAAGCCGAGCATCATTTTCCTTTGATTTGTGTATGATTTGAAATTTAAAAGCCATATTATTAACTTCAATGATCAGCCTAAATTCGTAACGAGCCTTAGCCCGGAAAATCCGAAATTCGAATATCGAATATCGAAACAAATCCGAATATCAACTGTCCAAATGTTCTAAACAACGTGAACTAAGCTGCTTATTCTATTTAAGCGCAGGGAAACGTTCGAGTTATCAAAATGCTTGATAGCGTAGCGGCTTCGAAAAATATTATTCAGGAATCTTGTTTTGGTCATTTGAATTTTGAGAATTTGAAAATTGTTTCGGATTTCGATATTCGGATTTCGGATTTAATTATTTATTAAAATAAACAAAGTATTACAAACATCGACAACATTTTGCCGATCTTGGCCCGCTAAGTGCCTACAGGATCAACATCGCATCTCCATAGCTATAGAAGCGGTATCTCCGGCGGACTGCCTCCTGGTAGGCATTCAAAATAAAGTCGTGCCCTGCAAATTGGGCAACCAGCATCAAAAGCGTGGTCTTGGGAAGGTGAAAATTGGTAATCAAGGCATCAATGACTCTAAACTCAAAACCTGCATAGATAAAAAGGTCACACTCGCCAGACCCGGCCCTCACACGGCCGCCCGCATCCGAAGCAAACTCCAGGACGCGTACCGTGGTAGTGCCCACCGCAATGATCCGTCTGCCCTCATCCTTGGCTTTGTTGATGGCCCTTGCAGTCTCTTGTGTAAGATCATATACCTCAGGATGGATTCGATGTTCCCTGACATCCTGGACCCGCACCGGCAGAAAACTTCCGTACCCTACGTGAAGCGTTATCGGGACGATTTCCACTCCTTTTTCTGCGAGCTCGTTTAGAAGTTCACCTGAAAAATGCAGCCCCGCAGTAGGGGCTGCCACAGCCCCTTTTCTTTCGGCATACACGGTCTGGTAACAGACTCGATCATCACAGGGTGGAGGGTTTGTCTCATCCCTCCTAATATAGGGCGGAAGCGGAATCTGACCGATCCTGTCTAAAAGTGTGTCAAAGTCGTCCTTGAACCGGAATTCCAGCTTGTAGAGTCCGTTAGCCCAGCCCAGGACAGTTGCCTGGAGGTCTCCATTGAAGTGGAACTTCGATCCTACACGTGGGCGCTTGGATGTCTTGACCAAACACTCACAGGTAAAGTTTTCCGTACCCTCACCCCCGCCTTGCCCTCCCCCCCCCCTGGCCCCCCCCCTGGCCCAGACCCTGGCCCAGACCCTGGCCCAGACCGGGTTTTTCACTCTGTGGCATTCTCCAGCTTCTGTCGCGCCAGGGCGGGCTGTCGCGCCAGGGCGGGCATTGTTCAATCTTCAATCTTCATTGTTCAATCTTCAATGTTAACCCCTGAACCTCTGAACAGTGAACCCGTGAACGGTTACGGTTTGAGAGATGAGCGAACAAGAAAACACTGATCT
>JAQYWL010000298.1 GCA_030145035.1 Desulfobacteria bacterium
AGGGTGAATTGATGACCGGGTTCTCTATGACAACCTGTTTCATTCATCGTTACCCTATGTTTGTGTGGTGGTGGGGCGAGTGTTAGGGACATGTAACAAGACCGGTGGGAAAGGTCAAGGGCTAAGGGTCGAAGGACTGGGGCGCACGGCTCAGTGCAAAACATAGGGGCTTGGAAACCCCCTTTTCATTTGGTAGGATTCTATTATGGCTTGTTGGCATTGAGTTTCTCAAATTCCCTATCATCTGCCTGATCAATTTGATATATTGAATATCCTGTGACTATTTCACGTAAACACATCACTTATATAATCCTTGTGCTGGCAGCAGCAGTTATCAGTGGGGCCGTTGGCGGTTTCTTTTTGGCCATCACCCACGACCTGCCCCAGATTCGAACCCTGGAGACCTTTAAACCCTCAGCCATCACCCGTATCTATTCGGCAGACAAGGAATTGCTGGCCGAACTTTTCACCCAAAAGCGGGTGCCCGTGCCGTTGCACATGATCCCTGATTATCTCAAGCAGGCGGTCATTGCGACAGAAGACCGTCAGTTTTACGAGCATGCCGGAGTCGATCTGAGAGGAATCCTCCGTGCTATTATCAGGGACATAAGGGCCGGCGAGTTCGTAGAAGGGGCCAGCACTATCACCCAGCAGCTTGCAAAAACCCTCTTCCTCACCCCCCGAAAGAGTATCATGCGCAAGCTCAAGGAGGCATTTCTGGCCTTTCAGATTGAGCGCCGCTATACCAAAGACGAGATCCTGCAACTCTATCTTAACCAGGTCTATTTTGGAAGCGGGGCCTACGGGGTGGAAGCCGCAGCCCGGACATTTTTCGGAAAACCGGCCAATGAGCTGACCTTGGCTGAATGTGCGCTCACTGCGGGTATGCCCAAGTCGCCCTCCCGCTACTCCCCTCTGGTCAACGAGTCCCTGGCGCTTAAACGGCGCGCAGTAGTCTTGAAACAGATGGCTCGAAATGGCATGATCACACGAGAACAGCTCACAGCGACCAGATCTTCCCAGCTAAGTCTTGCAACTAGCCTGAACAGCTCGATAAAGGCACCCTACTTTGTGGCCTATGTGCGGAACCTCCTTGAAAAGGAGTTCGGGGGTGCCCGCTTGTATCGCACGGGCCTTACAGTGTATACGACGCTCAACTACAAGATGCAGAAGGCCGCTGAAAATGCTGTCGCAAAGGGCCTTGAGCAGCTTTCGGCCCGAATGCAAAAACACGGCCTGCTCACACTGCAGAGCAAGGAGGCCATGGGCACGAGCGGGCACGAAAGCCCGCAGGCAGCCCTGGTCAGTGTGGATGCAACGCAGGGGGCGATCCTGGCCATGGTGGGGGGGAAAGATTTTCAGGAAAGTCCGTTCAACCGCGCCACCATGGCTCGAAGACAGCCGGGTTCGGCATTCAAGCCCTTAGTTTACGCCTGTGCCATGGAACACGGTTTTGCCCAAAACTATGTGATCTGGGATGCCCCGGTTGTCTTCAAGGGAGCCAAAGAGGGTGTGGACTGGACTCCGGAAAACTTTTCAGGCAAATTCAGGGGAGAGATGATACTCAGGCAGGCCCTGAGTGTATCACAGAACATCCCGGCTGTAAAACTCCTTAACAAACTCGGTCCCTCTACTGCCGTGCAGTGGGCATACAGGATGGGCATAGAGTCTCCCTTACAGCCAAACCTCTCCTTGGTGCTTGGAACATCAGAGGTAACGCTGCTCGAATTGACAGCGGCATATGCTGTCTTCCCGAGCGGGGGGGTGGGGACGAGGCCCTTTGCGATTCTGGAGGTTCTGGACCGGGGAGGGCGAACCATCCGGCGGGCAGGCCTGCAGAGGCGTGCTGTGGTCAGTCCTGAGACCGCAGCCATCATGACCGATATGCTCCAGGCGGTCGTGCATGCAGGGACCGGCAAGGCAGCAAGGTGTATTGGTCGACCCCTGGCCGGCAAGACCGGAACGACCGACAGTTACAGGGATGCCCTGTTCCTGGGGTTTTCTCCGACTGTTGTTGCGGGGGTGTGGGTTGGCCTGGACCGCTTCGGCGTACTGGGCAACAAGGAAACAGGTGCCAGAGCTGCCCTTCCCATATGGATCGATTTCATGGAGCAGGTACTGGCAGGCCGACCTTATCGCGATTTCTCTCTGCCGGAAGGGGTCGTGAAGGTCCGAATTGATGTCGAATCCGGGCTCCTTGCATCACAGAATTGCCCGAATGCGGTTACCGTGGTGTTCAAGAAGGGGACCGAACCCAAGCAATATTGCAGGCATGCATCGGGCGCCGGTCTGGGGGTGCTATAGCATTCATGAGCCGACAAACCTGACGAATATCAATGTTCACCGGGCAGTACTGCACGCAGCGGCCGCAGCCCACACAGGCCACACCGTTCTTGTACTTGTCTACATAGTATTTCAGCTTGTGCATGAAGCGCTGGCGCACCCTCTGGAGCTTTTCTCCCCTGGGATTATGTCCTGAGGCATGGAGGGTAAAGAGGGGAAACATACAGGAGTCCCAGTTGCGAATCCGATCCCCGGCACGGCCATGGGTTTCATCCTGGATGTCAAAACACCAGCAGGTCGGACAAACATAAGTGCAAACCCCGCAGTTGATGCAGGCAAAATGGACTTCCTCCCAGAAGTCGGCCTCGTAAAGGGCAAGGGTGTCAAGTTCCCCGAGCCTGGATGTATCGACTCTTGAAACGATTTTGCTCGCAGCTTCCTGCTCGATGGCCAAGGCCTTTTGGACCAGGTCTTCGTCGGCAGGCTCAATGGTTTTCGCGGCCTCAAACAGATTCTCCCCTTTTTCTGTAAGCACTTTGGCCAAAAATGCCTCGCCAATGTCCACCAGCAAAACATCCAGCCCCTCTTCATCAAATGGCCCCCCTCCCACCGATGTACAAAAACAGGTGGAACAGGGCGTGGTGCATCCCAGGCCCACCAGGGTGGTAGCCTCCCTGGCCCGCACCCACCACGGATCGCGGTATTCTTGTGTGTCAAAGTTCACATCCAGCAGCTTAAACGCCTTTGCGTCACATGGCCGGACCCCGATGACAGCGCGCGGCGAATAGTCTCTGGGCACCTCTTTGAGGATATGTGCGTCATCTCTGGCAGGGTCCAGGCTGTACTCAAACATCCGCTCGGATTGGGGAAGAAACAAAGATTTGGGAGAAAGACGGGTGTTTTGGAAAGAAAGGTCTATCCGGCTGCCATCCTCTATCTGCATGAAATCGACGAATTCTCCCTGCCGCACCGGGCCATAGAGCCGATAGGAGTCTGTCAGGCTGTTCAGAAAATTGGCAAACCTCTCTTTTTTGATTTCTACTTCATGCATTTAGAACCTACTCAACAACTTGATAGTATAGGAATTTCCTTTTTTAAGCGGCGCAGCCGCGTTATATAAAATCGCGAAGCGATTTTATCAAATGAAATCTCCGGGGTCATCCGGCCTGTACACATCCAGAGGGGGCCTGGCCTCCATGGTCATGCCCGCCTCATAGGCGTAAAGTTCGAGTACATCCTTTTCAAGCTTCCTGGTAAACTGCCTGACCCTGATGCCCATGGGGCAGGCCTGCTCGCACGCCCCGCAATCCGTGCAGCGACCCGCGCAGTGAAAGGCTCTGAGCAAGTGAAACGTCATCGTGTCTGTCGGATCAATACTTTTCCCCAGCCACTGGGGTCGTGATTCATCCACAAAACAAGTAGGACAATAACAAAGGGGGCAGATATCGCGGCAGGCATAGCACCGGATGCAAGGTGCCACCAGATCCTGGAAGTACTTCCAGCGCTCATCAGCGCCCATGGCCTCAATCTTTTGCACGTCAGCATAGCGGTCGATACCGTCTTGTTCGGGTACGGGTTCTCCTATGAGCTCGTCATAGATAACCGGGTTGCGGTGGATACAGATGGCGCAGTTGTCCTGGAACACATCCGCCCTGTCAAAAGGCGTCTCAAAACCCTTACCTTTTGCCACAATCCTGTCCGCATATTCGGTCACTTCAAGCACTTCTTGACCGTTCAACGCCCTCGTGATCTTCCGGCGGTCCCCCATGCCCTTGCAGGGGATCCCTATAATAAAGAGTTGATCCCGCTTGATCTGATTCTCCAACATATGCACTACAATGTTTCTGGCATCGCACCCCTTGGCCACAACAGCAATCGGTCCCTGGCGCTTGGGTAGATAATTGGCAAGATTCACCCCGCAGAAACTATCCCAGTAGAGCGTATCCACCTCTTGCGGCGTGGTGATAAGCACCGGCTGACAGATCATGGGCACTGTGCCTTTTCTGAATCCGATCACAGCATCCACCCTGTGCTCTGTGAGCAACCGCCTTGCAGTTTCGCGAATCTTTGAGGTATATTTCAACACTTATACTACCCACTAACTAGTGCTTGACCGAAAACCTCTGTTTTTTCGGTCAAAAATTCGAAACCCGAAGCACGAAATCCGAAACAATGACAGAAATAGAAATGCTCCAATGACAAAAACATCTAATTTTCAATGTATTAGTTTCGGTCATTTTGTCATTCGGTATTCGGATTTGTTTCGGATTTCGGATTTCGATATTCGGATTTTGCCTGAATATGACTTTTCGTTCAGGCACTAACTACTGACCACTGACGACTAACAAGGCGCCTGGCCGGACCAAGCTCCTTCACCTTCTCGGTTACCATTTTGGCAACATCCACAAATTTGGGTGCCTCTGAGGAAGAAATCCACGAAAACTGAAGCCGTCCCGGTTCGATCCCGATATGTTCCAGGAAGTTTTTTAGCAGGGCAAATTTTCTTCGAGCATAGTAATTACCCTCCAGGTAATGACACTCTCCAGGGTGTCAACCTGAAACCCAAACCCCGTCAGCCCCGTGACGAAAGGCATTGAGTATGAACTTCGGACTCATGAGGCCCGTACAGGGGATGCGAATGACACGGATATTTGACGGATACGCCAGCCTGCTCACGCCTGCCAGGTCAGCAGCACTGTAACTGCACCAGTTGCAGAGAAAGGCGATAATTTTTGGTTGCCATTCATTCATGTCTGGTAATCCGTTCGTATCTGAATAAATCCGAAATTCAAATTACCAAAACTTCAATCTCGTTTCTGGAGTATTAGTCCGATCCTCATAACTTACTTTTGTTTAGAATTTTGTGTTTTGGTCATTCGTATTTGTTTCGTGCTTCGGATTTAGGATTTCGAAATTGAGCCTTTAGCCCTCCCCAAGGACGTTTTCTCAAAAGCTATGTCACCATGCTTTCTCAACGCCTTATGAAGCCAGGGCCTCATCGATCATAGCAAAGGTCTGGTCCTGGTCAAATCCGTTCAGGTTCAGGGCCCCTGAACGGCACGATGCCACGCACAGCCCACATCCCTTGCACTGGGCCGGGTTGATCTGCGCCTTGCCTGTCTCAGCATCAGCGCTTGCAGCACCAAACGGGCAGATCTCTACACACACCCCGCAGCCCGAACAATAGGCCGCATTACTGTACGCCACCTGGGCGCTCGTGTAAATGGTCCTTGCTGCAAGGAGACACACGGCTCTCGCAGCGGCAGCCTGGGCCTGGGCAATGCTTTCTTCAACAGGCTTGGGACCGTGGGCAAGGCCGGCCATGAACACACCGTCCGTGGCAAAATCGACAGGCCGCAGTTTTGCATGGGCTTCCTGGAAATAGCCCTCTTCGTTCACGGCAAGCTTGTAGAGCTTAGAAAAAAGCTTGTTATCTGCCGGGGGGACAATTGCCGAGGCCAGGGTTACGATCTCCGCATCAATCCGGATCGGCACCTGAATCATCTGGTCCATCACCGTGACCCGGAGCTTATTGTCTGAAATGTCCACCTTTGGTTTTTCGTCCAGGCTATAACGGATAAAGGCAACCCCCCTGGCGCGGGCTTCTCTGTAGATGTCTTCTCTTTGGCCATAGGTGCGAATATCACGAAACAGGATATAAATCTCCATCTCCGGGTTGAGCTCTTTCAGTCTTAACGCGCTTTGAATCGAGTGGGTGCAGCAAACCTTGCTGCAATAACGCCTTTGCGGTTCTCTTGAGCCCACACACTGGATAAACACAGCGGTTTTGATGTCCTTGAACCTTTCAGGCTCAGTCACAATGGTCCGGTCAAGGTCCAAAGAGACAAAGATATTGGGGTGCCTGCCGAAATGATAATCGCTGGGCTTAAGCTCATGGGCTCCTGTAGCAATAATAGCCGCACCGTGCTCAACGACCTCGGTCACATCCCCGGTTCTTATGGTAGACCTGAAATTCCCGACAAACCCTTCGGCCTCCACCACGGTGGATTGCAGGTGCACGGAAATAAGCGGGTGCTCTTCCACCCTCTGAACCACCTCAGCCACAAAGGCCCCTACGTCTTCGCCTTTCCAGGTTTTCAAGAGTTTTCGGCCGTGGCCTGCCAGGGCCTTTTCCTTTTCAATTAGATGGACCGGAAAGCCCTGATCTGCCAGCCCCAGGGCCGCTGTCATGCCTGCCAGCCCGCCCCCAATGACCATGCCTGCCTGGATCACATTTAGCTTCACCTCCTCCAAGGGGTCCAGGCGCACTGACTTGGCTACAGCCATGCGCACCAGGTCCTTGGCCTTTTCAGTTGCCCTATCCGGATCGTCGCTATGGACCCATGAGCACTGGTTCCGAATATTGGCCATCTCAAAGAGGTATTTGTTGAGGCCTGCCTGAGTCAGGGTCTCCTGGAAAAGAGTTTCATGGGTTCGGGGGCTGCAGGCGGCCACCACAATGCGGTTAAGTCCGTGCTCTTTGATCACCTCTGTCATCTTGTCCTGGGTATCCTGGGAACAGGTAAAGAGGTTCTCCTCCACGTAGGTCACACAGGGTAGGGTTTTCGCATAGGCTGCCACTTCGGGTACCCGGACAATCCCGCCGATGTTCACACCGCAGTTGCAGACAAATACGCCCACGCGCGGGGGCTCCCCGGCTATAACGCGTTCGGAAACTCGGGGTTTTTCTCGCACCAGGGTGCCCCGTGCCCTGGCGAGCCTGGTCCCTGCCGCACAGGCGGCAGCACTGGCCTGCATGACCGAATAAGGGATGTCCTTGGGCCCCTGAAAGGCTCCACAAACATAGATCCCGGGTCTTGATGTCTCCACGGGTGCAAAGCTGCTTGTGGCTGAAAAA
>JAQYWL010000126.1 GCA_030145035.1 Desulfobacteria bacterium
GGAGTGATGGGTTTAGAGGAGTTGCAGAAATCCAAAACGCTCGTACAATAATATTGTGCTCAACGGGCTAAGAGATCAATGCGACTGGAATGCAAGGACATAACCTTTAAATACCCCAACACCGATACCTATGTGTTTAAGGATCTGACCTGTCGGGTATGCGGTCCCGGATTCCATGCCTTGTTCGGGCCGTCGGGCGTGGGGAAGACGACCCTTGCCAAGATGATGGCAAGGGAAATCAAGGAGTTTTCAGGTGAAATCATGGCTGAAGAGATGAACAATGTCCTTTATTCCTATAACCTGGAAAGACTTCCCGGATGGTACAGCGTAGGAGACCACCTAACGGAAGTAGCTCCAAATTCCAACAGAAATAGAATCGACGATCTGGTCAGGTCTTTTGGCCTTCAGGCATGTTTGGGCTCGGGATTTGCCCAGCTTTCTCTGGGACAGCAGAACCGCATCAACTTGACCCGTTACCTGTTGCAGGATTTTGATCTCCTGATCATGGACGAAAGTCTCGCCAATGTGGATGAAGTGACCAGAGAGCAGATCATATTGAAGATCAAAGAAATGTTTCCCGGAAAGTCCTTTCTGTATATATCCCACAATGTGTTGGAAGTCTCTAAGTTCTGCAACCAGATCCTTGTTCTTCGCAGTCCGCACAAAACCCCTCAAGCCGTATCCATCCAAGGTCAGGACCTTGCAGGAAGACAAGCCTTGAAGAACAAAGACCTTGAGCTTACCATGCTGGAGATCATGCATGCTTCATAGGCGCATCTATCAATTTGTGATCGTCTATTTTCTGGGCCTGATCGCTTTGCTCCTGATAAAGTATATCCTGAACCTTTCCGATTATGTAATCCCCAGCCCCCAGGAGATATGGCGTACCTCCTACCGCGTCTTTGCCAGATACCTATTCGATGTGATGGATACACTTTCCGTTGCCATCATCGGCCATATCCTGTCCATCTGCCTGGCAACCGTTGTCGGGATTATAGGCCGGCTGACCACCTGGGCAGGCTCATTCATCAAGGTGGCTGCTTACAATATTCAGGCATATCCCATCGTGGCGGTTGCACCCATCATCTTTATTCTTTTAGGTGACGGACTCTCCTCCAGGCTCTTGATCGCGGCCATGATCTGTTATTTTCCTTTGCTACTCTCTTTCATTGGCATCCTGTCCGAACCTGTAAGCGATATTGAACATTTTTACGAAGTCACCAGGAGAATGAGCTGGCATTTGCAGGTAAGAATTCGTGCCTTTGAAAACATCAACAAACTCACCACGGTGATCGTAGGAAGTGCCACACTTGCCATGGTTGGCACCATAGTGGCCGAGTTTATTGCCGCCAGCGCCGGCATCGGATACAGTATCCGCATAGCCCTTTACCAGAGCGATCTTGCAAAAATCCTCATCGCTCTTTTTCTGATAGGGATATGCACATCACTCTATCTGGCGTGCTTGGAATGGTTAGGATACTTGACCCGGAAGAGATGGGAGATATAGATGTTGGATTTTAGGCACTTTAAAGTTCGTGTTTTTTGTGGCAGAAAATTTTCAGCATATTCGGCAACTCGTCGGTGTGAATGATCAAATCCGAATATCGAATATCGAAATCCGAAACAAATTCAAAACTCGAATTCTCAAATGTTCAAAACATTGCGGTCCTCGCTGCAATATGATCTCTTACGTTTCGGTCATTTGAACCTTAGAAATTCGGTCATTGTTTCGAATTTCGATATTCGAATTTCGTGTTTTCCGGCTTGTCCGGATTAGGTTTGTAACTTCGGATTGAGGTAAGGATTTGGTGCGTCAAAAAGTTCTGTGGCTCTGTCTCATAGCTGCGTCTGTCTTAGCAGCATTTTCCCTTGACGGTTGCGGCAAGAAGGCTGACAAGGGCCTTGAAAAGGTGACCTATCGGCTGAAGTGGCTTTTCAACATCAGTGTGGTTGGTGATCTTTATACTGACGTACATGGAATCTTTGCTGAGCGCGGACTTCGAGTGACGATCAAAGAAGGCGGCCCTGAGCGTGACGCGATCAAGGAGTTGGAACTTGGCCACGCCCAGTATGGTGTAGCGTCAGCCGATCAAGTCATCCGGGCTGTGTCCAAGGGCGCGCCTGTGGTGGTTATTGCCCAGCTTTTTCAGGCCAACCCCCTTCAATGGATATACAGGCCGGACAAAACCCGCATAGAGGGTCCTGATGACTTGAAAGGAAAGACGATTGGAATAACCTATGGTGGCAACGATGAAACCATCATGCGGGCCCTTCTGTCAAAATACAAGATCATGAACAACGAGGTGACGTTTTTTAGTGTTCGCTACGATTACACCCCTTTTTACGAGGGTGAAGTCGATCTTTGGCCTATTTACCAGAATGCCGAAGGGGTCGTCATTGGTGAAAAACTCCGCAAGGCAGGGGAACAGGTGAGCTTTTTTAACCCTGATACATTCGGTATCCGCTTTGTCGCCAACTCAGTCATCACCACAGAGCACATATGGAAAGAACGTCCGGGGACAACCCAAAACTTCGTCAGAGCCCTGCTCCAGGGCTGGCGAGAAGCACTTGATCCGGCAAACAGGGAGAAAGCTGTAGCAACTGTTCACCAGTTTGACAAGGACACGCCGATGAACATAGTAAGGAAACAGCTTGCAGCCACAAGGATGCTCATGAAACCGCCACCGGGAACTGCAATAGGAAAGATTGATGTTGAGGCCTGGAAACAGACCGAGAGGATCATGCTGGGGCAAAAGCTGATTGCAGCTCCTGTATCTGTGGAAAGAATCTTAAGGCGTTGTATAAAATCGCGTAGCGATTTTATCAGGCTGCCCAATCCGGAATGAAATGAAGGATGTGTTCTTTTATCTCTTCAAACTCCTCGGCTTCCACCTCAGCTTCCACCTCATCAGCGTCAAACCAACAGATTGACTCCCCTCTGTGATTGTACACGTTGAAAATGCGCTTCCCGTCTTTTCTCGGATGCTCCATTTCTATGACTTCGGCCACAACCTTTTTGGCCTCTTCATATGGAATGAATCGCGGTTCTTCCATAAGTGCTCCCTTAATCAAACCAATGGCGTCGGGAAGAAGATCTCTTCATAAAGATTCAGGGCATAGCGGTCAGTTATGCTGGCGGCAAAGTCACAGACCTTCCGTTCCTGGGTCGTACCCGCGGGGAAACCGCCCATCTCCATCTTTCTGAGTTCTTTTTCAAAAGCTTCCGGGTTTTCCAGAAGATAGTAGTATAGCTCAGAGAGGATCTTTTTGGCCTTGACAAACTCTTTGTGAACCTGCTCAGACCTGTAAACATTGTCATAGAGAAACTGCCTGAGCAAAGCCATTGCCCCGGAAACCGGCTCGCTCAAGGCAAGGTGCATCTCTCCATCCTCAATCCGGGTCGATACCACAAGGTCGTTTATCATGGTCCTGATCCGCTTGGAATGGGAACGACCCAATACCTCCGTACATTCTTTTGGAACCTGCTTCAAGTTGATAACGCCGCTACGGATGGCGTCATCCAAGTCATGATTGAGATAGGCCATGATATCGGCGAAGCGCACCACCCTGCCTTCAACGGTTGCAGGCATCTCGTTGGGCTCCTCAGGCAGAACCGCTCCATATCCCTTGGAATGCTTCAGGATACCGTCACGCACCTCAAAGGATATGTTAAGACCGCGGCCTTTCTTCTCCAGCACATCAACGACCCTTATGCTCTGTTCACGGTGGGAGAACGTTTCCGAATAGATCTCCTTTAGCACAACCTCGCCACCGTGTCCGAAAGGCGTGTGTCCCAAATCATGCCCCAGGGCTATAGCCTCGGCCAAATCCTCATTCAATCTTAATGCCCGGGCAATAGTGCGTGCAATCTCAGAAACCTCCAGGGTGTGTGTCAGCCGTGTGCGGTAGTGGTCTCCCAGCGGAGACAAAAACACCTGAGTCTTATGCTTCAGGCGTCTAAAGGCATTGGAATAAACAATACGATCTCGGTCTCTTTGAAACTCCGTACGAATGGGACAGGGCTTTTCATAGGTTGCCCTTCCCCGGGATTCACTGCTAAGACAGGCATGAAGAGAAAGATACTCCCTCTCCAATGCCTCTATCCCCTCCCGTATGGACACCGGCTTATATGATTTTTTCCTTAAGGCTTGCCACTGGGCCATACCTTGAGCCTCCTCATTTTTCACCCCCCCAAACCCTCTTCCATTTCAGCCGTCGTAGCCGCCGACTTCGCCATAGTAGCCCTGGCTACGACGGCTGGAAAGCCTACTATGGCAAAGTCGGCCAAGTGAGAGGGAGTCTTTTGACTTTTTACGAAGTCATCAAAGCTGGAAGCAGAAACAAATTTTTTCCTTATTGCACAAGAACAAGAATCTGTAAAGGTATATGTCTGGTTTGGACGCGGATGCGTGTCTCTATCACGAAAGTACGAAAAGACGTTCATTGGTTAGCTCCTTAGGCGTTTCGTGCTTTCCACTTTTCGTGTTTTCGTGGTAGGTTTTTTCATGGTTCTCGATATCCGAGAGGAAGGTCGAAAATGGATTACGAATTCTTCATGTCAAAGGCCCTTGAAGAGGCACACCAGGCACTCAGCATGGGAGAATTCCCCGTTGGCTGTGTCATAGTGTACGAAAACGGAGTGCTTGTCACCGGAACGCGGCACAACAGTGGGCCAGACAACCAAAACGAGCTGGACCATGCAGAAATGCTGGCCTTGAGGAGGCTTGTCGGCCTGGAGAAAAAGATCGACCGAGAAAAAGCAACCCTGTTTTCCACACTGGAACCCTGTCTCATGTGCTATACGGCAATCATCGTGAATGGCATAAGACGAATCGTGTACGCCTATGAAGATGTCATGGGGGGTGGGACAAACATAGACCTAAAAAGGCTCAACCCCTTTTACAGGGATATGGAAATAACGGTCGTACCGCACGTCTTGAGGCAGGAAAGTCTGATGATTTTCAAAAGATTCTTCTCGGACCCTCAAAACGTATATTTGAGGGAAAGCCTGCTTGCTCAATATACCCTGAGGCAATGAGTGGGACATTCCCGGATTCATATATCACCATGAATAAATCCGTAGTGTTTTCAAGGCGTAAGCCGCAAATCCGAAATCCGAAATCCGAAACAAATTCAAAATTCGAATTTAAGAATGTCCAAAACGCTAAAGATTTCAAAAAATATGGTTGTTCTTGTTTCGATCATTTGAGTTTTGAAAATTTGGTCATTGTTTCGGATTTCGATATTCGGATTTCGGATTTAACTTCTGCCAGAAAAAACACGAATCTCACAACTGACGGACTAAGTTCATCACCGGGGCTTCAGGTAAGGGACATTGATTCCCCAGACAAAGAATTTGACCCATGCAAAACCAAACTTCATCAACGCCACCTCGTCTGTTTTGATCTTTTTTAACACTTCCGACTTCACCTTGTACCGCTTCAAGAACGTGCTTTGAAAAACAAAATCGCGGAATTTCTCGAGATTATAGGTAGCCATAAGGGCCATCTTGCCTCTATGTCCATAGGGTCCCTCCCGGCCCCACGGATCAGAGTGAAACAGGGCTTTTACTTCTGCCCATTTGGCTGTCATTTCGTGATAGGTGACGGCCCCCTGGTCCCCAGCCCAGCTTTCGGTCGTCCATTCCTGTTGCTCATGCTGCCCGAGGCAAAAATCAGGGGGTTTGAAAAAGTACACGTCGGTGGTCTTGCCTGCCGGCCCTTGAAACAGAATCCCCTGTTCCAGAGGAAAGGTGCGACAGGTATCAGGCCGGTCCGGATATACCGTGCATCCTGATTCGTTCAAAAACGGACAGGTCCTTTCCTCATTTTCGGCCATGCGGAGCAACACATCCGGAAAGAAACTCGATTCCCGCAGCACAATGTCCACATAGGCGTCTAAGAACTGTTCCGAGGATATGTTCAGTCGATTCTTCAGTCGAAGCACATCGTAGGGGTACAAGAACAGGTTCAGGTTTCGACAACATCGCGTAAAGCATTCCAAACCCTCATGACACCGAAACGAAAAGATCTCGCCGTCTTCAAGCCTCTTATCAAGGAGATCCTCCTGTGCTTTTGCGTCAATATATTTCATTTGCCGAGCCTTGGTGAGGGCGGGGTAAACCCGCCCTCTTGGACTGCAAAACATAGCTTAATGGGAACGGATTCAAAAGGCAAGCCCGTGGACCGGTCCTTGCCTATTTGGCACCTGAGTGATAGTAAGGGAGCAAAGCCTTCGGGAAACGAAATTCTATCGCTTGCTGATATGACAAAGACCGTAGCTTTTCAGAAAAACGCCAGAAACGTATTCTTTCATATACTGACTCGCTGCAATCTTAAATGCAGGCACTGCTACATCAACCCTGAGCAGCACGGCAAACAAACCCTGCCTGTCGAGATCGCAAAAAAGTGGTTGAAGGCCCTGGTGCATGAGAAAAAGGCATCCAATCTTATCTTCATAGGCGGCGAGCCAACCCTGCACCCAGACCTTGATCTTTGTGTCAAGGCCGCGAGAAAGATGGGGTACGGTTCTATCACTGTGGATACGAACGGGTTCTTATTCAACAATATTGTGGACAAGGTGACCCCCGAAGAACTGGACTATTTCAGTGTCGGCCTGGACGGATCGTGTAAAGAGATCAACGATCTCATTCGGGGAAAAGGAAGCTACGACAAGTGTGCGGCCGGCATAGAAAAGGCACTTGCAAAGGGATTCAAGGTAAGCCTGATCTACACAGTGAGCCAATTGAATATCCGTGATTTGAAAAACATGCCGGGTTTTTTAAAGGCCCTCGGCATCGATAGGTTTTTCATTCAAGTCATTGGAATCAGAGGTCGATCAGCACGGGACGTAAAACACAAACTTCAACTGACAAGAAAAGAGTGGACTGCCGTAGTACCAAGGGTAGCAGCCAGAGCAGCACGACTCGGCATACACGTCACCTATCCTAAGGTGTTCCTGGACAGCTCAGAACGTTTTGAGTGTGCGGCTCTGGTTGCGGAAAACTACTTTGTTTTTCCAAACGGCAGGGTTTATCAGTGCCCCCTGGGCGAAGATTTTCCCCTCCATTCCTATGTGTTTGAGAGTGACAAGCTCACGCCAACCCCCCCTATTAATGAAAGAAATTTGTTTCAACTATCGATTCCAGAAGGTTGTGTCATGAACAAACTTATTCAGCCGGGGAACCTGAGTTATGATAAACAAGGAAGGCCAAGGTATAAAATTGCCTGTTGCCTGTTAAAGGAAGAGATTAACCCTTTGTAGCAAGTAAGTTGTAAAATTCGAAACTTGAAATCCGAAATCCGAAACAAATTCAAAACTCGAATTTCCAAATGTTCAAAACATTACAGTTTTCCCTGAAATATAATTTCTTACGTTTCGGTCATTTGAAATTTTGAAATTTGTCCATTGTTTCGAATTTCGATATTCGGATTTCGTATTTTTCTGAAATTACAAGGAGGTACCAATGTTAGAAAAGCCCAAGCATTACGATATGCTGACCGATTTTGTAACGGGAAACGAGGTTCCAAACATCGGGGCAGAAGAGAACCGGCAGATGGTGGAACGCTTCCTGGTAGAGACGAAGGGTTACAGCAAGGATGATATTGAGGTAGACGCTGAACTTAAGTTTACCATTGGGGGCGAGGAGGTCCGTTCCAACGTAGACCTTGCTGTCCGCGTTCAGGGGCGAAGATTCATGGTCCTGAGATGCGTGCCTGGATCTCTGGTGTCAAGGCAAAGAGAAACCCTGGCCGCAGCCAGGTTGCTGGATGTCTACCAAATCCCATTTTCCGTAGTCACAGACGGAAAGGATGCGGAATTGCTCGATACCATCACCGGCAAGGTGCTCGACCAAGGCATGGGGGCTATTCCGTCCAAGGAGGAAGCAATTCAGCGGATGAAGGAAATAAGGCTTCAGCCCTTTCCGCAAGACAGGCTTGAGCGGGAAAAGATCATTTTCCGCTCTTACGACGAGATGAACATCAATGTCCAAAGGAAGTTGAAGGGCAGAGAGCAGAGAGCAGAGAGCAGAGAGCAGAGAGCGTAGGACTAAAGCATGAAACACTACTAAAGTGGGCCATATGCCCTATGCTTTTTGCCCCTTGCTCCATGCCCTATGCGCTATGCGCTTTTGCCTACGGCAAATCCTTCCCGCAGTGTTTGCACACAACAGCACGTGCCTTGATAATCTCGGCACAAAAAGGACATTCCTTGGTATAGTTTCGCTTGTGAATCATCTCAATGCTGGCCTCAACCCTCTCCTTAACCTGGTCATCTTCAAAGGCATGATTTCGGATGGGCTCAATAACATCCAGCCCGCCAGCTTCCCCTATTATTTCAGCCGCCTTCAAACCAACCGCTGGTAGTGTGTCTTTGGCCAAAAGCAGTTTAAGTATGGCATCGACATCCCTGGCCTCATAATGGGCGTTGAGCTCTTCCAGGCCTTTTTTCTCAGCGGCTTTCCGTGCCTCTTCCCCGGCCTTGATCTCTTCATCAATGATACTGCCTTTGCCCCCGTCCCGGCTGTAGACGACCATGGAGTCCATTTTCCCTGACATCGGATCGCATATGCATCGGTAGGAAGCAACGTTTGCATACTGTTCCATGATATTCTTCCAGCCTTCAAGATATGGGGGACAATCGTCATTAAAGCACACATAAAGAAATGGCGTGCCCCACCCCAAACCATCTGAAAAAGTCATTGGCGGACATTCCCATATTAGCATCTCTTGGCCGCAATGCGGGCATACAGGCCTTTTTTCGTTGACCATCTTATTGTATACATCATCTCGTGTAAGAATTGCCATGTGTGACCTCCGAAGATTTTTCTAGAACAAACTCAAACAGAATAATCTACCGTGCTGAAATGTCAAGCTGCTTCCAAAACCCGCCTATCCAAGGCCTACTTGATCATTCTCTATAAGACGGCAATAGCATTGTCATTGCGAGCGACAGCCCTGCCCGCCATTGCCAGAGGTGCCAGCATATAAGCTCAATGCTGTCTCAGGCGTCGGCAGGCGGGGAAGCAATCTCAAGTCGTTAGGAATCAAGAGATTGCTTCGTCGCTACGCTCCTCGCAATGACATAATAGAAAGAAACATTACTTTTAAAACGCTCTACTAGTACCCCGTCTCATAAATTCCGTATTCCAAATTGGCAAAATGAAATGTTGTCAACTTGGTTACATTTAATCCACTTATCAGAGACGGGGAAATCCGAAATTCGAATATCGAAACTCGAAACAAATTCCAA
>JAQYWL010000418.1 GCA_030145035.1 Desulfobacteria bacterium
ATGTCGGAGTACATACCGTTTGAGGAGATAGATAAGGCTCCTGAGGAGAAGGAGCGTGGGATCACTATTGCGACTGCGCATGTGGAGTATGAGACGGCCAAGCGTCATTATGCGCATGTGGACTGTCCTGGTCATGCGGACTATATCAAGAACATGATCACGGGTGCGGCGCAGATGGATGGGGCGATATTGGTGGTGGGAGCTGATGATGGGCCTATGCCGCAAACGCGGGAGCATATATTGTTAGCGCGTCAGGTGGGTGTGCCTTCGATTGTGGTATTTTTGAACAAGGTAGACATGATGGATGATGAGGAGTTGATAGAGTTAGTCGATTTGGAGCTTCGGGAGCTTTTGGCCAAGTATGGGTTTCCTGGGGATGACACTCCGATCATTCGTGGCAGTGCGCTCAAGGCATTGGAGAGTGATGATTCTGACAGTGATGAAGTGAAGCCTGTTTTTGAGCTTTTGGATGCGATTGACGAGTTTATACCGGAGCCTGTGCGAGATGTAGCCAAGCCGTTTTTGATGCCAATAGAGGATGTATTCAGCATATCCGGACGCGGGACGGTGGTCACTGGTCGAGTTGATCGTGGGGTGATTCGAGTGGGGGAGGATGTAGAGATTGTAGGGATTCGGCCGACGCAGAAGACGGTGTGTACGGGAGTTGAGATGTTCCGCAAGATTTTGGATGAGGGTCGAGCTGGTGACAATATTGGAGTATTGTTGCGAGGTACCAAGCGGGATGATGTGGAGCGCGGGCAGGTGGTTTCAGCACCCGGCACCATTACGCCGCACACGAAGTTTCGTGCGGAGGTGTATATATTGGCCAAGGAGGAGGGTGGTCGTCACACGCCGTTTTTCAACGGGTACCGGCCGCAGTTTTACTTTAGGACGACAGATGTGACCGGCGTGGTGACGCTTCCGGAGGGCACCGAGATGGTGATGCCCGGGGACAATGTAACGATACAGTGTGAGTTGATCACGCCGATTGCCATGGAAAAAGAGCTCAGGTTTGCCATCCGTGAGGGTGGTCGCACGGTAGGCGCTGGCGTCATCAGCGAAATACTGGAATAAATTGACGGCTATCGTTTAAACGAATTACGGTACCCTTTATCCAGCATCGAGTATCAAGTATCAAGGGGTGTAAATCACGTCTGTTGGAAATGAGAAAATCCATGCCCATCTGCTGCATATTAGGTTCGGGGAAAAGGTGTCAGGTTTCGGGTGTCAGGATCGAGAAACCTAAAGAGCTGAAACCTGAACACTGACACCTGGCAATTGAACTCAATAACCAGCAATCTTGATTTACACGCAGGATCGAGTATCCAGCATCGTTAACAAGGAGTGAGACCGTGAGAATCATTGTTACATTGGCCTGTAGCCAGCGGGAAATATACGGCAACGAATAACGAGTGTTGACACTATGATTACGGACCAAAAGATACGGATTCGGATGAAGGCTTACGATCACAAGCTTTTGGATCAGGCAAGTGCAGACATAGTTGATACGGCCAGGCGAACGGGCGCAAGGGTTGTGGGTCCAATACCCCTGCCGACCGCGATCAACAAGTATTGTGTATTGCGCTCACCCCACAAGGACAAGAAGTCCCGTGAGCAGTTTGAGATCCGGACTCACAAGCGTCTCCTGGACATCGTGGATCCGACGCAACAGACGGTGGATGCCCTGATGAAGCTGGATCTTTCGGCTGGAGTGGACGTTGAGATAAAGCTCGACTGAACGCGCATAGCGCAAAGAGCATAGAGCAAAGAGCATAGAGCAAAAACTTTAGTTATTCTGAACTTACTCTATGCGCCATGCTCTATGCGGATATTCAGGAACAAAGAGAATGCACAGAGGGCTATTAGGCAGGAAGCTTGGTGTGTCCAGCCTGTTTTCGCCGGAGGGACACCAGGTGCCGGTCACAGTGCTTGAGGTGGGCCCTTGTGTCGTGACCCAGGTCAAGACTCGGGCGACTGACGGATACAATGCCTTGCAGGTTGGTTTCCAGGAAAAGCGGGGAGACCGAATCAATAAGCCCCTGCAAGGGCATTTCAAGAAGAGCGGTGGGCAGGCGTATGCTTTTCTGAGAGAAATCTCAGTGGATGACCCTTCGGGGTACACCCTGGGCCAGACCCTGACCGTTGATATGTTCCAGGTTGGTGAGTGTGTCGATATAAGTGGCATCTCCAAGGGGAGAGGCTTTTCCGGTGTTGTAAAACGCTGGGGGTTCCGCGGAGGCAGGGGGTCCCATGGGTCTATGTTTCATCGTGCACCGGGCTCTGTGGGGGCCTCTGCAACGCCTTCCAAGATCATCAAGGGGCGTAAGATGCCGGGTCATTATGGGAACCAACGGGTAACAGTACGAAACTTAAAGATTGTTGATGTACGCCCGGAACAACACATTATGATTGTAAAAGGGGCCGTGCCAGGGTGCAGGTCTGGACTGGTTGAGGTGCGAAAACCGAAGTTTGGGCAGTAAGCTCAAGACCTCTGGAGTATTGGAGTGATGGAGTGATGGAGTGATGGAGTGATGGAGTACTGGAGTGATGGAAACAATAACACTTTTTGCCTACCACTCAGTACTCCAATACTCCATCACTCCATGTGGAAGGCAGAAAGAAGTTGTGGAATTTCAGAGACGTTTGATTAGGAACGAGATTTATGGCCCTTCAAGATGTTTATAACATGGATGGCGTAAAGGTTTCTGAGATAGACCTGGTAGATGAAATCTTCAATGTGCCGGTCAAACAGCACGTCTTGCATGAGGTGGTCACCATGCAACTGGCCAGCAGGCGTGCCGGAACGGCTGCTACCAAGGGGCGTTCTGAAGTGCGTGGTTCGGGACAAAAGCCTTACCGCCAGAAGGGCACGGGTCGTGCCCGAGCAGGATCCCGGAGATCTCCTCTGTGGCGGGGTGGAGGTGTAGTATTTGGCCCAAGGCCGCGCAGTTATGCCTATAAGATACCCAAAAAGGTTCGCAGGCAGGCCCTGAAAATGGCCTTGACAAGCAAGCTGCAAGAGAAGGCATTGATTGTTGTGGACAAGCTCGACCTGGAAACTGTCAAGACAAAACGATTCGTGGAGGTTGTTGGAGCGTTAAGGACCAGAGAGGCATTGATTGTAACAGACCGGGAACTTGAGAACCTTGAGCTTTCCTCAAGGAATGTGCCCCATGTGAAGGTGGTGCGCTGGGAGGGCTTGAATGTCTATGACATCCTCAAGTTTAAACACCTTGTTTTGCTTGAGCCTTCCGTGAAGCAGCTTGAGGGGAGATTGCTCTCATGAACCCGTACGAGATTGTCAAGAGACCCCTTATTACTGAAAAGAGCACCATCCAAAAGGAGGCGAATAATCAGCTCACCTTTGAGGTGGACCGCAAGGCCAACAGGGTGGAGATCAGGCATGCGGTGGAAAAGATTTTTAATGTTCGGGTGGTAAGGGTTCGGACCATGCAGACGAAAGGCAAGGTCAAACGTGTGGGTCGGACCCTGGGCAAACGCCGCGACTGGAAGAAGGCTGTCGTGACCCTGGCCAGGGGTGAGAATATTGAGTTCTTTGAAGGAGTCTAATTTCCATTTTGGATTTTGGATTTTGGATTGGGGAATTTAGGGATTCGGGGATTGGGGCCTTTCAACTTTAGGCACTTTAGTTCACTTTAGGCACTTTAGCTCACTTTTATTGGCCAATAACCAATAACGGACAACGAGTATGGCACTCAGAAAAGTAAAACCTACCTCTCCTGGACAGCGATTTCAGACATATGATACGTTTGAGAATATCACGACGTCTCGCCCTGAAAAGAGCTTAGTACGACCTCTCAAGAAGAGCGGGGGTCGCAATGCCGGTGGCCGTATGACATGTCGCCACCGTGGTGGTGGACACAAACGGCGTTACCGCATCATTGATTTCAAGCGTGATAAGACTGATGTCCCGGCAAAGGTAGCATCAATAGAATACGATCCAAATCGATCGGCCCGTATCGCCCTGCTCCACTATGCAGATGGGGAAAAGCGCTATATTGTGGCTCCTTATAAGCTCTCGGTAAGCGACGCAGTGATTGCCAGCCCCACAGCCGATATTAAACCGGGCAATGTTTTGCCACTTCGCAACATACCGCTGGGCACGCAGATCCACAATATTGAGATGCAGCCGGGCAAGGGGGCCCAGATAGTGCGCAGTGCAGGAACCTATGCACAACTCATGGCCAAAGAGGGACGGTATGCTCAGGTCAAGCTTCCCTCAGGTGAGGTTCGTATGTTTCTGATCGATTGCACGGCAACAGTTGGTCAGGTAGGAAATCTGGAACATGAAAAGATTTCTCTTGGCAAGGCAGGCCGAAAACGCTGGCTGGGCCGTCGGCCAAAGGTACGAGGTGTTGCCATGAATCCTGTAGACCACCCAATGGGTGGTGGCGAGGGAAAGTCATCTGGAGGACGGCATCCCTGTTCTCCTTGGGGTGTTCTTGCCAAAGGGTATAGAACACGAAAGAAGAACAAAGTTAGCGATCGGTACATCGTAAAGCGTAGAAAATAATATACATTGGAGTACTGGAGTGATGGAGTACTGGAGTGATGGGTCTACAGAAAAGAATAACTCTTCCGCTCTTACTACCCACTACTCCACTACTCCAATACTCCATCACTCCCTGTGAATGGCATAAATAGATCGCCACCAAAAGGACTATGATTTCAATAAGTTGCAGAATTTTCAAGACGGGAGATAGGTGAGTATATGGCGCGTTCGTTAAAAAAAGGTCCTTACATTGAGCCAAAATTGCTGAAAAAGGCGCTTGCGGTTCAGGAGAGCATGAGCCGCAAGGTCATTAAAACCTGGTCGAGGCGTTCCACCATTGTCCCTGATCTGGTTGGTTTGACACTGGCCGTACACAATGGGAAAAAGTTCGTTCCGGTGTTTATATCAGAAGATATGGTAGGCCACAAATTGGGGGAGTTTGCACCGACAAGGACCTTCTACGGACACTCTGGTGATAAGAAGACCCGTTTGAAAGGGAAAAAGAAGTAAAAATGGAAGTCAAGGCAGTAGCAAGATATGTGCGGATTTCTCCTACAAAGGTTCGAAAAGTGGCAAAGGCAGTGAAGGGCAAGCCGGTAGAGGATGGTCTGAGTGTCTTGGGTTTTATGCCACAGCGTTCGGCTAAGCTCTTGGGGAAGATCATACGTTCGGCAGTGGCTAATGCTGACCAGAAGCCTGATATTGAGGTGGATAACCTGTCCATTGCAAATATTGTTGTCAATCAGGGGCCTAGCTTGAAGCGTTTTCGGCCAAGGGCCATGGGACGGGCAACCAGGATCCTCAAGCGTACCAGTCATATTACGGTCGTTTTGGCTGAAGAGTAATACAACATGTCGGAAATTGTACAACTTATTGCAATTACAGAGCTTTTAATGGCTACCAATTTGTGCCGTCCACATGGAGTAATGGAGTGTTGGAGTACTGGAGTAGTGGGTATTCCATCACTCCATCACTCCAATACTCCAATACTCCTATTGGGGCGAAGCCACTAAGTTCAAAGGAGGTCAATTTGGGACAGAAGGTAAATCCGATTGGGTTCAGGTTGGGGATTACCAAGTCGTGGAATTCTCGATGGTTTGCCCGCAAGGATTATGCTATGTTTATCATAGATGACCATAAGATCCGTAAGTTTCTGAAGAAAAAGCTCTATCATGCTGGCATATCGAATATAGAGATTGAAAGATGGGCCAACCGCATTAGATTGCGCATATATGCTGCCCGTCCAGGTATTGTGATTGGGAAAAAGGGAGTGGAGATTGAGCAGCTCAAGAAGGAGTTAGAAAAGTTGGTCTCGCAGGAGCTGGTGATTGATATCCAAGAGGTGAGAAGGCCTGAGGTGGACGCTCAATTGGTGGCCGAGAACGTGGCCATGCAAATTGAAAGGCGGATTGCCTTTCGCCGGGCCATGAAAAGGAGTGTTGCGTCAGCGATGAGGTTTGGTGCCCAAGGAGTCAAGATATCCTCTTCGGGTCGTTTGGGAGGGGCAGAAATGGCCAGGACCGAATGGTACAAGGAAGGAAGAATACCGCTTCACACATTAAGGGCGGATATTGATTACGGGGTTGCTCAGGCCCGCTGCACTTACGGGATCATCGGGATAAAGGTGTGGATATTTAATGGTGAGATTCTTGAGAAAGACAAACCCGAGGCGATGTAGGAGAGCCCTATCGTGCTAAGTCCTAAGAAGGTCAAATATCGGAAACAACAGAAGGGCAGGATGAAAGGAAAGGCATATCGGGGATCGACTTTGAGCTTTGGTGCGTTTGGACTTCAGGCGATCGAGTGCGGGCGTATGACGGCACAACAGATTGAAGCGGCTCGTGTTGCCATGACGCGTCACGTGAAGCGGGGTGCAAAGATTTGGATCCGGGTTTTTCCTGATAAGCCGATTACAAAGAAGCCTGCTGAAACGAGGATGGGGAAGGGGAAAGGTTCGCCGGAAGGTTGGGTTGCCGTGGTCAGGCCTGGCAAGATGCTTTATGAGATGGAAGGAGTCTCCGCGGATTTGGCAACAGAAGCCTTGCGATTGGCTTCACACAAACTCCCGTTCAGGACACGCTTGGTGACACGAGGTGAGCGCTCATGAAAGCAAGCGAATTGAGGGAGCTAAGTTTAGAGGAGTTGGGGCACAAATTGGCAGATTTGACTCAAGAACTCGTCAATCTAAGATTTCAGCACGCCACGGACCAACTGGAAAATCCAATGAGGTTGCGGCAAACCAAGCAGGACATTGCCCGCATTAAGACCGTCCTGAGGGAACAGCAAATTGACGATTGATGATTGACGATTGTCGATTGTTTTTCAATCGTCAATAGACAAACCATAGGATGAGACATGAAAAATAGGGGATTGAGAAAAAGGCAGATTGGCACGGTTGTTAGCAATAAGATGGACAAGACAGTTGTGGTGTCCATGGAGAGGATAGTAGAACATCCTGTGTACAGGAAGTACGTGAGGCGACGTGGCAAGTGCGTGGCCCATGATGCCCAAAACATGTGCGGGATAGGCGACAGGGTGATGATTGTAGAAACCAGGCCTCTGAGCAAGACCAAGTGCTGGCGGGTGAGTGAGATTTTGGAGAAGGCTGTCTGAGAGGGTACCAGAGCAATGATACAGGCGGAAACCAAGCTACAAGTGGCCGACAACTCGGGAGCCAAAAAGTTGTATTGTATCCGGGTGCTCGGCGGGTCCCGCAGGCGGTATGCAAGGATCGGAGATATTATTATCGTCTCGGTAAAGGAGGCCATACCAAACGCCAAAGTCAAGAAGGGAGATGTCATGCGGGCGGTCGTGGTCCGGACAAAGAAGGAATTACGCAGGCCTGATGGTTCCTACATAAGATTTGATGACAATTCCGCGGTACTGATCAATCAGCAGGGAGAGCCGATTGGCACTCGTATTTTTGGTCCTGTGGCCAGAGAACTCCGGTCAAAGAAGTTTGTGAAGATCATGTCGTTGGCTCCGGAGGTATTGTAATCTTAGCGGTGTAAGAATCTGGGAATGCACCCGCGATAGGCGGGGGGAGTTATATCAACTGTGAAGTGCCGTATCAAGAAAGACGACAAAGTCAGAGTTATTGCGGGCAAGGAAAAGGGTAAGATGGGCAAGGTCCTGAGAATTTTTGGGGACAAGAACCGGGTTATCATTGAAAATGTGAATTTTGTCAAACGTCACACCAAGCCCGGGGGTCAAACGCGACAGGGGGGTATTATAGAAAAGGAGGCTTCGATCCATTGGTCCAACGTGATGTTGATGTGTAACAAATGCATAAATCATGTGCGCATCAAGATGCGGCGCCTTGAGGACGGCAGAATGGTAAGGGTGTGCAAAAAGTGCGGGGAAATTATTGATACATAGTTTACTTTAGGCACTCCATCAATGAAGGGTAGCCATGTCGAATTTAAAAACGCAGCACACCAATGAGATAGTCCCAAGACTCATGGATCGGTTTGGGTATAAGAATGTCATGCAGGTCCCGAAACTAACCAAAATTGTGTTGAACATGGGGCTGGGTGAGGCAATCCAGAACATCAAGGTCCTCGATTCAGCGGTCCAGGAACTAAGCTTGATTTCTGGCCAAAAACCTATTGTCACCCGTGCCAGGAAGTCGATTGCCGCTTTCAAACTCCGGGCAGGTATGCCCATAGGGTGTAAGGTGACACTTCGAGGGGTGCGGATGTATGACTTCTTTACCAGGTTGGTTAACATAGCCCTGCCGAGGGTGCGAGACTTTCGAGGGATTTCCCCGAAGGGCTTTGATGGCAGGGGCAACTATTCCTTAGGGATCAAGGAGCATATCATATTCCCGGAAATAGAATACGACAAGATTGACAAGATCAAAGGGCTAAATGTTACCATTGTGACCAGTGCCCGAACTGATGAGGGAGGCAAGGCACTGCTTGAATTGATTGGAATGCCTTTCAGGAACTGAGAAAGGGGGCATGCTTGGCAAAGAAGTCTTTAATAGTGAAGGCAAAACGTAAGCCTCGGTTTAGAACGCGGGCATATTCGAGGTGTCCTATTTGTGGCCGACCGAGGGCGTTTTTGAGAAAATTTGGCATCTGCCGAATATGTTTTAGAACTCTGGCCCTGAGGGGAGAGCTGCCCGGGGTAGTCAAATCGAGTTGGTGACGA
>JAQYWL010000419.1 GCA_030145035.1 Desulfobacteria bacterium
ACAACTCCTGGAAGGTGCTGATGCCTCGTCGAAGGAGATCATCAGATTTGGGTCCGTTGGGAACACGAAAATCCTGAAGGTCTCTAAAGTTGAGTTGTTGAGCCAAGACACGGGCCTGGGCCAGAAGCTCCAGATCATTTTGAGTTATTGATTTAAAAAAGCCCCCGTGTTTGCGACAAATTCCAGCAATGACCAGAGGAACGTAGCGCTCTGAAAACGGATCATTCAGAATGTCGGCAAATGGTGCATGACACTCTTCGCAACGTTTGGTGCCTTTTACCATCAAATGCCTGTCCACCCTGCTTCGACACTTATGTTTCGTGGCAGTGAACACGTCTCGGCATCTGTGACAGATATATACGTCATGGTCATTACCCTGCCGCAATAGAGAATCGTCAACAAAGAGTACTTCCCTACAGGAACATTTTCTACGCAGGCCGTACAACATGAATTGAGTTTCTGCATTTTTCTTACAAGTCGGGCAGGTGGTTCTATACAAGGGAGCAAGTTTGCTTCTCAATGCATTGAGAAACTGATCGAAGATAAGCTTCTTGTGGCGCAAAGGCGATAGAGTGAAACCAGCTCTTGTTTGAAGAACAGGAATCGGATCGATGTCTATGCCTATAACGTTTGCTCCCATCCGGATTGCTTCATGAAGGGTCGTGCCACCACCTATCATCGGGTCCAGGATGATTTTGCCCTCTAAGCCCCCTGCCTCGTAAAAATTCCGCTTGCCCGAATCATCTACAAGTTGCTTAAGGATATGACGAAACGTAGTACCGGAACGACGTGCCCACCATTTGTGCAAATAGGTATTGGGCCGATACAGATGCTTGTTATATGATTCAAGGGTTGCTAGCTCGTTTGCTGCGTCTTCAGGGAAGGTCTTGTCGATGGGAATCTCTTCTGAGTATGGTGTTTCAAGTTGGCTGGCGCGAAAGTCGAATCCTGTTTGAATTGGTACACGCATTGGATCTTCCCTGATTCTGTGAATAGGCGGGGAAGGGGCCCCGGGGAGAAGACGAAGGGACTTCTCGGGGCACTATAAGGGCAGGGTTGAAGCTTGTAAATAAAAAAATACCCTCTAAAGCTTCTCTTTCATCTATGATGCTGAACTTCTACCCTCCCGCCTGAACCAGCTTAACGGTTGACTAATATGGTCTTTCTTGATACTTACAGATGACATTCGCCCTTGCTACGTCAATCCTTACCGAGATGGTGCCATGAACTGAAACTGAGAACCCCATTTCTCATCAAGAGAGGTGGGGTTTCGTGCTTTTGGTACTGGAAAGGCTCATGCAGCTTGTCATCAATACCCCTGGAACATTCATTACCCAAAAGGATGAATGCTTTCGCCTGAAACAAAAAGAGAAGAAGTTCGATATTTCCCCGCTGAAAGTCGAAAGTATCCTCATCTCCAACCAGGCCATGATCTCAAGCCAAGCCGTAGTGCTTGCCCTTGAGCACAACATCGATATTATCTTTCTGGACAACTATGGCGATCCCGTGGGACGGATCTGGTTTTCCAAGATGGGAAGCACCGCTTTGATTCGAAGAAAGCAGTTGGAGGCAATGGACAGCCCATTAGGACTTCAGCTCGTCGTAGACATGGTGGATCGAAAGCTCGATAACCAGATCCGTTTTCTGAAGAAATCGATGCACGCACGCCCTGGCAGGGAAGACCACTTTCTTGCACCTATCCAGGCCATCGAAAAGGTTAAATCAGGCCTTCACTCCGGTGGTACCGACCTGGAAAGTGCCCGCAAGCGCCTTATGGGGCTTGAGGGGACCGGAGGCAGGAACTATTTTCAGTGTTTATCTGGTTTGCTTCCCGAGAAGTTCCAGTTCAAAGGGCGCTCCCGCAGGCCGGCAAAAGATCCGTTTAATGCCTGTCTGAATTACTGTTACGGCATCCTCTACTCCCTGGTTGAAAAGGCATGCATCCTTTCAGGTCTTGATCCTTATGTGGGGTTCCTGCACACGGACAATTACAACAAAAAGTCTTTGGTGTTCGACCTGATTGAACCCTTCCGGATTTACGGTGAGCAAACAGCCGTCCATCTTTTTACTGGCAGAAAGATGAAAGACGATTATTTTGACAGCCAAGAAGAGGCCGTATCTCTGAATCAGACCGGCAAACCGGTGGTCGTTGAAGCCATGAATAAGCATCTGGACGAAGGTGTCCGTTACCGGAGAAAAAATGTGAAGCGGCGCTTTATCATCCAGCATGAAGCCCATCGCCTGGCCAATCTGCTGTTAGCGGATTCCAAACAGACAAGGTCGGAGTGGCTGGAGATCAAGGAGTTTTAGGATGTCAGTACTCGCTTGGATACTTTACGACATTAGCGCCGACAGACGCCGGAACAAGGTGGCCAAGGCATGCAAACAATACGGCCTGATCCGCGTTCAAAAAAGTGTGTTCTTGGGAAAACTCGAGAGGAACCGCTTTGACGAACTGGCCGAGGCGTGCTTGAGCTTAATCGATGAAGAAACAGACAGCGTTTATCTGTTTCCTTTCTGCCAGGAAGACTTCAGGGCGGTGCAGGTCCTGGGGCAGGGTTTTGACAAAAAACTGGTCAACGACGAGATGCTATCCCAGTTCTTTTAGGTAGAATAGTATTACGAAACAGGGCGGAGCCAAATATACCGATATGCCAGCAAAACATCCTGAAATAATTGCAGAGCTGATCAAGGCCCAGGCCGACAAATTACGGCCCTTTAGCCTATCTTCTTTCTTCTCGGACAAGCCCCTGAAAGAGGTATTTCAGAAGATTGACAGAACCATGCAGTTTTTCTCAGTATATGTCTTTATGGAACGCTTAGAGGAGGATCTCTGGGAGGACGACCGGTACATGGACAAAGAGGAAGTCCATTTGTGTTCTCGGGTGGAAGAGGAAGCCAGAAAGTATTGGTGGGAGAGAAACAGGGAACACCTGAAGCTTATTGATGAACGGGTGGAATCGTTAAAAAACGACCCGGAATATAGGGACATGAAAGAGGGGGATCTCAGGGACAAAGTCATTGAGGATTTGAATCAAGAGGTTTATCCGATAGCCATTGAACTTGTGAAGGAAGAATATCAAGAGTTTTATGAAGACGAGTGGGAAGAATACTGGAAAAAGGAGGACCCTTTCAAGAATAGAATAGAATACCGTTATCATCGCAGATACGAAATGCCGTCGCCATTCGACTACTGGGATAGCCGAAACGCCTGGCAGCAATACTACTTTGGCAGAGATCAAACCGGTCTTTTCTATTATGAACAGGGTGGCTCCGGCAGCAGCGGCCAGCGGTACAACCACGGGTTTTATGGCCACCTGTTTGCCCTCTTAAACAGCGAAGCCCTTGTACCGACCTACTTTTTTACTTATGACAGCCACAATCATTTTGTCTTCAATCGAAAAGAAGACAACCTGTGGCTCAACTTTTTTGATCTGGTTGGTAATTTTCGGATAGAGCGGGAGGGAAGCGAGCGGATTCTTAAAGATGTGAAGAGGATAGAGAGACGCAGGAGTTTGATAGAGAGTTGGTGACCAATAAGGCGCTGAAACAATTCTTTTGAATTGGTCAATATGGTGATTCCGTTGAAATCCACAATCCGAATTCCAAAGTGTTCCAACTGTGACCGGATGTGTCACGGTTGTGTAGGATACAAAAGAATAGGTGCATTTTGGTTTATGAAATGGTGGTTTCGTAAACCAAAATGCACATTTCTGGGAGATACGCTTTAGTGTCGGGCAGGTCGTTTATAACCGTTTGCATATGCAATCATATGCATATGGGAGCATATGCATTTCGATATAAATCGAGTCGTCATCCTTTCCCTCTTGAATTACGCAGATATGCGTTATACTATAGCGCGTAGTGCAAATCTGCGTAATGGAGGATGTTCATGAATCCGTTTCATTATGGACAAATTGTAAAAAAGGCCGACTTCTGTCGCCGACCGGAATTGGATAGAAAATTGGCCGACAGCATAAAAAGAGGGCAAAATGTCTATATCCAAGGTGAAAGGCGTACCGGCAAAACGTCACTGATTTGTGAAACCATCCGCAAATTGAAAAAAAACAGAATGATCTATGTGGACCTATTGGAGGTCAAATCATCAGACGACTTTCTGAAACGGATTGTCACGGCCATCATTGATATGGAACAGAGCGCGGGATTTGTGGATAGAATATTCCAGAAACTATCTCACATAAGGCCGGTTGCATCCATCGACCCGATAACGGGTTTGCCTACTTTTTCCTTAGATTCCTCAGTTGAACTAAAACCTGATTCGATACCCGGTGTTGTAGACCTCATATCGTCCTACCATTCCAAAACGAAACCGATAGTTGTGGTCTTGGATGAATTCCAGGATATTCTGAATTTGAAGGACGCACGCGAGGCCTTGGCATTGCTGAGAAGCAAGGTCCAGTTTCAATCGGACACCCCTTATGTGTTTGCGGGAAGCATCCGCAATGAAATGGACCGCATTTTCAATGATCCGGGCAGTGCTTTCTTTAAGTCAGCTGTACCGATCCAGGTCGGCCCGATAGACAAAGACACATTTCAGAAATTCATCATCAATAGATTTAAGACCGGAAAGAGACGTATAACCGCTGAATCGCTGAACACAGTATTTGCCATCTGCTTCAATATCCCAGGAGACATACAGCAGCTTTGCAGCGCATTGTGGGATACGACTCCCTATGGGGACAACATTTCTGAGGAACAGATACCCATGGCGCTGGAACAGATTTTTGCCCACGAACTCAAAGGCTATGAAACTACGCTTAAAATCGTTACCAAACAGCAGCTAAAACTGCTGACTGCCTTGGCAAGACAAGGCGGTAAAGCCCCCATGTCGTCAGGGTTCCTGAAAGACTCGGGAATTGTTCAGGCATCTTCTGTTCAAAGGGCTCTGAACAGGCTTTTAGGACTCAGGATCGTATTCCATCACGAAAACGAATACAGGTTCGTAAATCCCTTTTTCAGAGCCTGGCTTCTTCATAAGAAATTGTAGCTTATTGAGTTGAACCGTCTTACATGATGTTCAGACTAAAAGGGACTAAACACACAGCGTCTATTTGTTTCCCTTCTGTCAGGAAGATTTCAGGTCGGTGCAGGTCTTGGGCCAGGGTTTTGACAAGAAGCTGGTAAACGACGAGGTGCTGGCATACTTGTTTAGACATGAAAAATAGCAACGTAATAAACTTTGAATCCAAAGAACGCCTTTTTCAAAAGGCTGGTTCGTATATCGAATCGATTGAACTCTTCTTAGAGGAGCGGGATGAGGCTGTTCCCCTGCTTCTAAAGGCATTGAAACATGCCAATCACGAATTAAAGCACGAGATAATATTTCTCTTGGGTAATTTCGCCAAGCAGGAGGTGGCCTGGCCCCTATATCAGATGATTACTGATCCTGATGAAGACGAAGAGATTCGACACTTCGCATCCATCCAGCTCAGCGTCATATCCCCTTTTCTTAAAGATCCTCAACCCTTGACAGATCGTTTACTGGAAGACCTTAAGAGTCCTGATCCTGAACTGCGGTTGCATGCTGGTTTTGCTTTAGGGTGGGAAGGTAATGCCCGGGCCGCCATTCCTCTCATTGAGCTACTTTACGACTCTGACATCCGGATCCAGCAAACTGCGGTCAATGCCCTCTCCAATCTGCGGGATGACCGTATCCTGAGTCTGATGCTGGAGCGCCTGGAATACGGCCCACTGGAACAGAAAAGATGTATCCTCCTCAATTTGTGGCGTTTTTATTCGAAGCGGGACGAAGTGGTATCCGTATATCTCAAATATCTGAATCATGCAGAGGCCGATCTTCGGTTCGACGCCTTGGTACTCCTTGGTCTGGTAACCGAAACCAGGGAACATATACCGGTGTATCGAAAATGTTTAAGCGACAAAGATCCACGGATTCGTGCATTAGCATTAAAGGATCTAGATGAACTCAGCAGTGAGGAACTCCTTGGGTTTAATGAAGAGATTCAGGACATGCTTTCGGACCCTGATATGAAGGTGAAGAAGGCGGCCCTGAACGTTTTGAAAAAATTATAAAAGTAATCTATTTTGTGCTCTCCTTAATAACTGAAAGAAGGGAACATGGGAAAACGAAGAAAATCAATTGTTCCAACCGAATCAATCGTCACGAAGATCATCTTTTTACGCGGCGAAAAGGTTTTGTTAGATCGCGATCTAGCAGAGCTTTATTGTGTTGAAACAAAACAAATGAACTACTCCGCGGCAAGCCGCGGGGTATCAAAATAAGTGTTTTATCTTTTCTATCGCAGCAAGCTGCGGGGAATTAAACCCTACAGATTTCGCATCGCCCTTCAAGTGATTAGAGTAATCCGTGTAATCTGCGAAATCTGTGGATTAAA
>JAQYWL010000469.1 GCA_030145035.1 Desulfobacteria bacterium
CCTGTGCGAGATCAAATTTCAAGACAAGAAAATCGGCAAAGGCATTATTGCTGAGGTGGAAAAGAAGCGGCAGGGCCTTGCTAACCCGAAGCGTTTCACCGTAGAGACCGTTTTGGTTACTGCTTCGGATGTTACTGAGGATCTCAAAAAAGAGAAGTATTTCAACCAGATTGTCCAACTTGAAGATCTCTTCGGAGTGTGAGTCTGGACTTGGGGACATCCTTTAGTTTTCCAGTTTCTCGCCTAACGCTCGATAAGTTTGTAGTCGTTCTCTTGTGCTATTCTTTCTCCTCTCTTTACGGACAAACTTACCCCTGACAAGGGCAGCTTTAATCGCCTTATGTTATCTCGCCAACTATGAGATTAGGCAAGTGCACAGTATGACAGTGTTCTTTGGGGTACAGCTCAAGGACCAGGGGGGCGTTCGTGCCGAACGTGCATAAGTTCCTTTTCCTCTCACGCTCTTTTACTGATGAAACGGCTGTGGGTAAGTATGAGATTGTTTCACAAGTACACAATGGATAACGCAATTTCAGCCAATAAATTTGACAATCTCTTGTCCATCTTTTGCTTTATGTCGTCCCCGGCCATTCACAGATCCAAGTTGAGGTATCCAGCAAAACGTACGCATTTTTGGGATCACGATGGAAATCAGAAAGGCATACGATCTCGGTTTTGTCCTTCCCGTGTTGGGCCGAGATATGCATATGGGCACAGAATACATATTTGGGAGCGAGTAACTGCACAAGCGCTGTCAAATGATCAGATCCAACAACTACAATTGAATTAAGCTCGTTATGTAAGATTCTATGGGCTGACTTGAGCCGAGAGGCTTCCGGTAACGATCCGTTAGGCGTGATGCCGGACCCAATAGGAAGGGAGGGGTGAACGAAGATGTCAAGCCAGATGACTTTTGAACAATTGGAGCAACAAGTAGCTCAACTCCCGGTTCATGAGCGACTCAAACTGATAGCACGGGTCTCCGAGCAACTAAGTATTACACCGTTGAACAGGATCACAGAGGCAAAAGAAAAAGAGGAGGGGCGACGGGGACGGAGGGGCGACGGGGACGTTGGTGCAGAAAGTGCGTAGCTTTCAAAAGTAGTTTTCTCTCTTTGGCCTTTGGCCAGAGGAAACTAAACCTCTCTGTTAGGATTTAGTGAGTAAAGTCCGCCTCAGGCGAATCAAGAAGTTCATAACGTGGCAATGGCGGGCAGGTCTCTGGCAATGGCGGGCAGGGCGCCACGCATGGCATGGAGATTGCAACCCAGCATCTCCGGCGACCTGCCCGCCATTGCCACGTATGCCGGCATTGAAGCTGCCCGCTGTGCCTGGCGATGGCAGGCGGGTGGCGGGCAGGTTCGGCGTGGTTAATCTAAAAACAGGTTGAGCTGAAAGCGCATTCCTTAACCCTGGCCCAGTCCTGTTTCGAAACGCTGAAGATTACAAAGCCCCGATGTGAAATATTAGCCCCCTGCATTGTATTGTATACATGTCGCGCCCCTGGCCCAGACCTGGTTGAAGAGCGTGATAGCCTCTCGCAAGCGTGTCGCGCCAGGGCGGGCAGGGTGGGCTTTAGGCACGTTAGGCACTTCAAACCCTGGCCCAGACCTGGCTTCTATAGTCCATAGACCGTTTGTGTGCATCGCGCCAGGGTGGGCTTTAGGCACTTTTTTGGTTCCAGGGTATACGTCCTGACACAAAATACGTCACCGAATCTACGAATTAGAGCATTAAGGAGGCAAACCATGGGTAAACTATTCGGCACCGATGGAATCAGGGGAGAGGCCAACCGCCACCCGATGGACGCTGCGATGGCTTTTTCCGTTGGCCAGGCGGTCACTCATTTGTTTAAGAAGGGCGATCACCGGACTCGAGTGGTCATCGGCAAAGACACCCGCATTTCAGGCTACATGCTGGAAAGCTCGCTTGAGGCGGGCATCAGCTCAATGGGCGGCATTTCTTATTTAATCCGCGTAATGCCAACTCCCGGCATCGCTTTCATAACACAAAGCATGCGCGCGGACGCGGGCATCGTGATTTCCGCTTCGCACAACCCGTACCAGGACAACGGCATCAAGATCTTTGGGGGCAACGGGTTCAAATTGTCCGATGAGCGGGAAGGAGTTATTGAAGACCTTATCCTGGGCGGGAAGCTCCCGGAGATGGTACCTCAGGCCAAGGATATGGGCCGGTCCTTTCGCATGGAAGATGCCCCTGGGCGGTACATCGTTTTCTTGAAAAACACCTTCCCGCGTGACTTGTCTATGGAAGGGATGAAGATAGTTATCGACGCAGCAAACGGCGCCACATATAAAGTAGCCCCCTATGCTTTCACCGAACTGGGAGTCGACGTTGAGGTCATCCACAATGATCCCAACGGGCTAAACATCAACGACAATTGCGGCTCGCAGTACACGCAAGATCTCAAAAAACGTGTGGCGGAGAGCAACGCGGCCATCGGGCTGGCCTTTGACGGAGACGGCGACCGTTTGATAGCCGTGGATGAAAAGGGCCGAAAGATCACAGGCGATCAGATTATGATCGTTTGCGCCAAGGTGCTCAAGGACCGAGGCAAGTTGAAAAACGACCTGCTGGTCAGCACCGTCATGAGTAATCTCGGCCTGACGATCGCCTGCAAGAAATACGGATTTAAGCACCATGCGTCCAAAGTCGGCGACCGCTATGTCCTGGAGGACATGCAGCGGCTGGGCGCGGTGATCGGCGGCGAAGACTCCGGCCATATGATTTTTCTCAACCACCACACGACCGGCGACGGCATCCTGACCGCGATGCAACTGATCGCAGCAATGATCAAAGAAGACAAGCCGCTTTCCGAACTCGCGGCAATGATGGACGTCTACCCGCAAAAGCTAATCAACGTGGATGTCAAGAGCAAACCGGAGATTTCCACGGTGCCGCAATTGGTGGAGGCAATCAAGCAGGTGGAAACGGAACTCGGAGATCAAGGCCGCGTTTTGGTGCGCTATTCCGGTACACAAAACTATTGTCGGGTGATGGTCGAGGGACCGACCGATGAGCTGACGGAGAAGTATTGCCGGCAGATTGCCGACGAAGTGAGCACAGTTCTCGGCTAACTCACGTTTCACCTGACCCGGATAAACCGGAACCAAACACGGATGGTTTGAGTCTTGTAAAATAGAGTTATACTTGATTCAAACAAGTGCCTGAAGTGAAGTAAAGATCCGACCCCAGAGGGGCCGGCTTTGGTATAACCCCTGGAAGGGGATAAAACTACTGGCCACCCTCAGTGATACTGTTGGTGAGCTGTTCGAACAACGTCGGACGTCTTGTTTTTCGTAGGGCCGGGCACCGTACCGGCCCAAAAGGCATTGTCTTTGCACACCAGCCTTTACGGCGGGTGCGGTGCCCCGCCCTACGCAGCCATTTGCCGTCGCTGCTAATTCACCCCGTGACGACTTGGCTTTAGGTTCTATCGTTCAGATGGCAAAGCCTCTGAACTCTGACCTTGCCCTGAGAGCAAGGGTTTCTAAAAGGAGGTAACTAATGCCGTTAAAAGTTATCGTAACACGGAATTTTAAGCATATGAGCGAAGTGGCAGCGGAGACTGTCAAGAAGAATATTGTCCAAACTTTACGCAAACAAAAGCAATTCGTGTTGGGGTTGGCAACGGGAAGTTCACCCACCGGCCTTTATAAGCACCTGGCCAGGGCAGCTAATGCCAATGAATTCGACAGCAGTCGGATCCGCAGTTTCAACCTCGACGAATATGTAGGCCTCCCCGGCGAAAATGCCCAACAACGCGCGATACATCCGGAGAGCTACTGCTATTTTATGATCCAGGAATTCTTTGGTCTTCTCACCAACAAATTCATACAAACCAGTGTGCCTTATGGTTGTTTGATCGATCAAAAGCAACTGATGCGCGAACTCAAAGCGCATCGTGAGGATTGGCGGCAGGTTGGCGCGGATGCGGGCAGGTCGATCGTTATCAAGGCCAGGCTTGCTTCTGAGTACCTGGCGTGGGTTCGCAAGACAATACTTGACGGATATGCCCGAAAAATCAAGAAAGCAGGCGGCATTGATTTGCAGATCATCGGTGTTGGCGGACGCGGCCACGTGGCCTTCCACGAGTCTGGAATCCCCTTCAAGGGAAGCAAGGTCATGCTGGTGAAGCTGGATGACAACACGGTGGCCAACGCCGTGGCGGATGGGCATTTCCCGTCTGTAAAAGAATCTCCACGCTACGCAGTCACAATGGGCGCCGAACTGGTCTATCAGGCGAAAACCGTGGTGCTGCTGGCTTCCGGCGAACGCAAGGTCGAACCAATCGCCGAATCGCTGCTGGGCGACCCTACCCCGGATGTCCCCATTTCCTATGGCCAGAAGTACGCAGAAAAAGGCGGCAATCTGGTTTATGTGGTGGACAAGATCGTCGGCCAGGAACTAATCGCCAACAAAAAGGTGCTCAAACAAAAAGGTATAAAAATCCAAGTCCTGTCATGAGGTATTGCCGAGCACCATCTCAATCTTCTCAATATCCTCAGGTGTGTCAACTTCCTTTGAATCGTAGCTGGTCTCCACAACCTTGATCCGATAGCCGTGTTCCATGGCCCGAAGCTGTTCAAGCTTCTCAGTCGCCTCAAGCCTGCCCTGCGGAAGGGAGGCAAAGCGCTCTAAGAAATGCTTTCGGAAAGCATATATCCCGAGATGCTTGAAAATATCGAATGATACTGAATCCGCCGCAGGCGGACCAAAAGGGATGAGCGAACGGGAAAAGTAAAGGGCAAAATTGTCTTTGTCAAACACGCATTTTACGCAGTTGGGATCTTTGATCTCAGCCGGATCGGTTATCCTGTAAATCAGGGTGGTCATGACAAGCTCGGGATCGTCTATGAGTGGCGAAATGACCTCGGAAAGAGACCGCGGATCAAAGGTCGGCTGATCGCCCTGGATGTTGATCACAACATCTTCGTCTTTTAGACCAAGCGCCTGCGCGGCCTCTGCCGCCCGGTCCGAACCGGATCGATGGGTCGGAGCCGTCATCAGCGCTCGGCCGCCAAAGCCCTCAACACACGCATAAATCCGCTCGTCATCTGTGGCAACCACCGCGTCGGCCAGAATGGCGGCCTCCCTGGTCCTCTCCCATACCCATTGGATCATGGGTTTACCGAGAATAGGCATCAGCGGCTTGCCTTCAAGCCTCTTGGAAGCGTACCTGCAGGGAATAATGGCTACTACGTTCATTAGTCGGTTTGGCCGGTTTAGCCCGGTTGGTTGTGCATAGAGCATACCTGTTTCTACTTTGCACTTTGTCCTATGCTCTCTGCCCCTTGCGCTTTTCTCGTCTCGAGCCCAACCGTAGCACCTATCCTCTCATCAGACAAGACCCTTTTGGATCTTCTTGTGATCTCGCCGTCCGGGTGGCAGTTAGGTGAGATAGGAGATTGCCTGCTCTTTTCTTGCTATGTAGCGAACTTATTTGGTTTTGTCGATTTCAGCAACGGACTACGGACAACTGTCAACGGACATTACCGAATCAGGGAGGAGACTGGCAATTTTTAGAAGAAATATGAGGCTCTTAGATAGCCTTCAGTTCCCGGTGCTTCGAAATAATCAGTCCCCGGGACAGGTATCCCGCCGAATTCCGTACCCCTGTCACCGTATGGCAGGTTTACCCCGCCGGTTATGAGAATGTTCTCCTTCCAATCATAGTCGGCCCGCACCTGGAAAAATAAGCTCTCATCATTGAGGTTCCAGATCATACTGGGAAACAGGTTAAACAGGGGTGTTAGTTCGATCTGCATACCAGCAGCAAGAAAATCGCGGCCAAGGGTAAACAGTTCACCGCGGGAAATGCGTTCCTGCAACGCCGTACTTGGCGTCGTGTAGTCCTTGTCAGCCTCTCCCACGCCATTGCGGAAGTACTCAATATATCCATAGACGTTATGACCAAACCATGTCCAGGAACGGTCAAGATTGGTCACGAGCGACGTGGCGTGGCCGCCGTCACTCAGTTCCGTTACACTGACGTCAATCCGCCATATGGCGCCATGCCAGTCCTTGGCCAGGCCGATCCCGAGCAAGGGCTCGTCAAAGTGGCAGGCAGCCAGGAGATCATAGTCTATGCCGGCTTTCATGCCATGGTATTTGAAGGCGAAGGAACTCTGGTCGGTTTCCACACCATGTGAGATCGGATCGCGTCTTGGTAAGATAATGGCCTGTAGGTCATCACCGCTGTCAAACAACCACTGACCGTAGAGCATGTCGTCTCCGGTCTTGTAGTCCTTGTCCACGGCTGTCGGGGAGAAAGGATTAAAGATGTCCAGGGGGTTGAAGGCGAGCCCGTTCCCCCAGCTCACGGCGTGGCGGCCGGCCCGCACCACCATGCGCTCCCCGCTATAGCCGAGAGAGAGGCGGTCGAGGCGATGAACGGCAGCATACCTTTCCCTGTCAGTGATCTCATGCGTCAGATCGAATAGTCGCCGATCATCAGAGGGCAGCCCTGTTACGGCTGTGCAAGGCAACAGGCCGGCAGCGCTCAAGGCCCGCCTAATTTCCAGAGAATCACCACCCAGGGCCAGCAACTCATAGTCTATCTTTGCATCCCAGCGGCCCCGGCGTTTTTCGGCATTAAGACGAAAATCGATTTCATGGTCTGTGGGGTCATCATCGCCATATACGGCATACAGGTCATCCCTTTCATACATCGCCTGGGTCAGTTGGTATTTGAGATGGCCCCGGAATTCCCATTCATCGGCATATGCGCAGCAACTGGCAGCACACAATATTATGGCGATGAAACAACGAGACCTTTGCAAGAGATCCCCTTTTGCCGAAAATGCTGTTAATTCACAGGCTTGCGGACTGGCTATTAATAAAGTTTGCCAGCCTACGCGGAGCATTTTATCATAATCCAAGATTTTGCTAATTAGTGTCCATCCAGAAATGCCCCAAATTCCCTCCCCTTTTACGGGGGAGGGCCTTCCCTGTTAAATAGGGTTCCCTTCGGGAAATTTAACAGGGTGAAGGTGGGGGTGAAAAAGATAAGGAATTCCAATGAGTTGTAAATACATTCCCCCTCCCCCCAACCCCAATACTGTTGAATCA
>JAQYWL010000032.1 GCA_030145035.1 Desulfobacteria bacterium
AATAATAGCGGTTACTAACGTGCCGAGGAGCAAACCATATAAGGGGCGTCTCGTAAGGGTTGCCAGCACCCTTTTCATCCTGTCGCCAACCACTTTTTGGAGGGCGTCGCTCATGAGATGAAGACCGAAAAGAAAGAGGCCGAGTCCTCCGAAGACCTGAAACAGCGTGGCTTTCATAGACCCTTCACCTTTCCGGAGACCTCACCGGAACCGGCACGGGCGACACAGGTTCCGGCAAATTGAGCGGGCACCCCAATCGGCAATCCGCAATCGACCCTTCGACTTTGCTCAGGGTGGTGAGCCTGCCCTTCGACTTTGCTCAGGGCGGTGAGCCCGTCGAACCGTCGAACCACAATCGACAATCGTATGGTCATATCCTCTCGCGAATCACAAGGACATAGAGACGATCAGCCGCGTCCTCTATGACGTCTGAAATGTCGGTAACCCGTCGGAAAAATCTCTCCAACTGGAGCTTATTGGCCAGGGGAAGGTCCGAATGGAACAAGGCCCTCATCAGGGCCTCTTCTTGCTCGTCGATCTGTGATTCCATAATGCCAATAGAGGAAATCCTTTCTCTCATGGCGGCAAGCTTGTCCTCCACCTGGAGGGAATCGTAGGGGACAAAGAGCGCCACAGCCTCTTGAAAAATGCGGAACATCTCAGAGATAGTCTCCATAATTGCACGTAGGGCGTCCTTATAGTCATCCGGGACTTCCGGGCTCTGATAAACAACAACATCGGAGACGAACTCGGCCTTGTTAGCAATCTTGTCCACAAATTCGGTCAGCATGTAGACGTCCTTGCGGGCTATGGGCAGAAAGGCGCCCGAGTATAAATAATCGCCAATCTTTCTGAGCACGATATCGGCGTCCGTTTCAGCATCGTCACAGCCTTTGTGAATGGATTCAGCTCTGGCGATATCGCCCTGAAGGAAGGCCTCAAGGCAACCTTTGAAGCAGCCCAAGCAATTTCTAACCTTGTCAACGTGCTCATCAATCAGTTCCTTGACCTCTTTTTCCTTGTCAGTAAACATACAGACCTCCATTGTAATAGTTAGTCCGTTAACAATAGAATTGGTGTTTTTTTGGGCAGAAAATAAATTCGAAATACGAATATCGAAATACGAAACAATATCGAATGACAAAAATTCAAAATTAAGAAACGATAAGCCATTCTGACATTTTCAATCGCCCTTGAGACCGCTCTTACAGTTTTGAACATTTGAGCATTTAATATTTGGATTTGTTTCGGATTTCGGATTTAGTGCTTCGTATTTCCGGTTTATCCGGGTTAGGCTTGATCATATTATCGGCCACTTTCCCAAGTTTTGTCTTACCAGCGATACGTTAAAAAAAATACTGAACCACATAGCGAAGGGCAAGAAGAGTGATGATCAGACCGAGCACGAGCTTGATAAATTTCTGTGGCACGAATTTCTGAAACCTTGCTCCGCAGTACATTCCCGCAAAACCCCCTATTCCGAAAAGAAAGCCCAAAAGCCAGTCCGGCGCAATGGCCAGGCCGGTATCCGCATAGATTGGCGCTATCAATGTGTAAAAAACGACACCGGCAATCGAGGTGAGAAAAGTCCCCATCAAAGCTGCGCCGGCAATGGTATAAACGGGGAGATGGAACACAGCAACGAGGAAGGGGGCAATAATAGCTCCGCCGCCAATACCATAAGTCCCGCCGATAACGCCCACGACGAAAGTCAAGATCAAAAGCCCAATGGTGTTGAAGGAAAACATCTCTCCATAAAACTCGTATTCATAACGGGTGAAAGAAAACCTGATCGTTTTTACCACTGCCTCAGGTGGCAATCCTGAAGCCACACGAGCCTTTTGTTCGACTTTGATCTTGTTGGCTCTTTCTTTGAACTTTTCGTCGAGTGCTTTTGTCTTGGTCCTTTTCGAGGTTACCCGGCCGGAGAGTTCGTACAGGAGGCGGCTGCCGATATACAGCAAAACGCATCCCACAAAAAACTTGAAAGCCCTGGGGTCAGGAAGATACTTGATTCTGATGATGGCTCCGATAAAAACTCCTGGCAAGGTTCCAACGATAATCGTCCAGGTTAGTGGCCACGCCATCCTCCCCTCCCGGATATAGCGATAGACCCCGCTGGGAATTCCCACGATGTTGTATACAAGGTTCGTGGGACTCACAGCGGGACTCGTAAAACCCAGGATGCTGACCTGGAAGGGCAACAAAAGGAAAGCCCCGGATACGCCTCCCATGGACGTAAAAAAAGAAACGATGAAAGCGACCAGAGGCGGAAGAAAAACCCATGTCTTTACACCGGAAACCGGAAACAACACATGTAGGAAATCCATGATATGCACTCACTCTTGTCCAAAAACGGTTTAGGCGCTCAGCGCCACAACATCGACAGAAGATTGTCGATATGAATGGAATGTAACATTTGTCGCCCAAGCAAGGGGAAGGTTGGGTTATGCGTTGTTCGGCCCGCCCTGGCGCGACAGAAGTTGGACAATGCCTCCGAAAGAAAAACCCGGTCTGGGCCAGGGTTGCGTTGCTCCTGAGCCGCGCCACGACAGCCGACACGAAGGTCAGATGGATACAGAATGCATTCAGTCCCGTAGGGACGGCAGACTTCAGTCTTCAGTCCCAAACATACCGTTCATCATAATCGATCCCATGCTTCTTCAAAAACTCAATGTATTCATCTTTCTGTCGTCCCTACAGGACTTTTGGATTTGTGTTCAACTCATCCTCATCCCGGCAATAAATTGCCGGGCTATTCTCAAATGTCCCTAACGGGACAAACGATAATACCTCTCCAAACTGGTAGATGCGCCCTTTCCCAGCACTGACAATTGAATTTAGGAATTTAGGGATTAAGAAATTCCCCCCTAATGACGAGTTCGGCTGCTTTTGATCTTACCGCCCTTTTTCTGTCGCCTATTTCTAATCAAGTTTCCAACATATATCCCAATCGCCATAGCAAGGAATATACACAATACGAGACTCAAGATTGCTGTTGCAGACATACATCCTCCTTATACGATCCTGGTTTTCAATGGTGACCTGACATAATAGCGCAATATAAAACGCCTTGTCACTTTGCAGGTATAGCCGTAAACTTTCTCCCCGCAAAGAATCAAATGGGGTGTGCCGGGATTTGCCGCTAACAGGCCCATATCTTTTCCAGTGGGATAATACCGGCCGACAAATAAGTGCGTGTGATAGGTGCCGATAATCGGCGAGGCCCTTTTGGGGAAAAGCTTCTGCCAGTTTCCCAGGATTACCTGCCAGGGCTCTAGGTCCAATATCACACCTCTATCAAAACGATCTTTAAAAAATCCCTTTAGTTCAAGTTCCTCGCTCAAAATAAGGTCTTTTACTTCGGATACTGTACGTTTTTTCGATCCTACGAGTAAACCGAGGCGCTCTCTCCGCTCATCCATGGCCCCCTCATATTCCAGAAGAAGAAGATCATGAACCTTTTTTGAAATAAGAACCTCCTCTGCCGGAGATTCTATGGGCCTCTTTTCCAGCCAACCCTTGTCCTCCAGGCGCTTGATCTCCTGCTGCGTGATTCTTTGTGCAACAGCCATTATTTTCTTCGCTTCGGGGCGGTAAAGATTGAGCTGAAAATGGGTTAGGCCTTGAAACTCCAGATCCTCGTATGCCTTGAGAATCTCACGAGGAAAAAGGGAAAACCAGGCCGCCTGGGTGGGAACATATTGATGAATGGGGGTCTCCTCAAAGAGCTTCTTGACAGACCGTATTTTGATGAGTAGCTCCCCCAAAATAGGGCCTTTTCGCACAGGCACACACTATACCTTTTGGGAAAAAGATTTTGGGCTTCCTTTTCCTTGAAACCTATGTGTTCGAATATATTCAGATGGGTAAGGAAATAGGCCACCCCGATTTGCTATTTTGCTGAACGGAGCCTGACTTCATAATCCGATTTGATCTTCTGCCATCCGTGGGCGATAGCTACTGAATGTGTTGGAAATACATCTTGTACTTTAGCGGTCCCGACCGAGGTGCCATCCGGCGCATAAATAGGGACTATATCACCCTGTTTGACGCCATGTTCACTTCCCAGACCAAAGGATAGCAACCAATCCTCGCCTGATCGTTTGAGCCTGTATATCTCTGTGTGGCCTGAAGCAGCCATAAGCAATGCTTTCTGACCAGACAGGCGATAGACTACCAGAAAGCAGAGACCAAACAAAGGGAGGATACCTAAAAAAATCCACCAGGGAGTCACTCCCAAATGCCGTCGAATATATGACCTCAGGTGGCTTTCGTAGGTGGAAATATCTTTGTAAACACTGATCTTGTACTCGGTGATCCTTTTTTCAGGAATCTCCGCCTCACATCTCACGGAGAGCGTATGATCGCCAGGCTCAACAGACCGGCCGATTTCCAGCGTGCCCCACCAGGCGTTGTGCCAAACACTGCTTTCAGCCTTGGCAAAACGCAATGTAATCTCTTTGGAAGAAGTGGTATAGGAAAGCTGCTGAATCGATTTTATCCGTTTGGATGACTTTCCGGATATGGGCTGGCTCATGCCGGGATAGCCGGAAAAAATTTTGGCGGCGCGGTCGGCACCGTCCATAAAGCCGTCAGCCACCACCAGAAGAGCCACCACCCCCAAAAGGGCCGCCAATCTCCCGATCCATTTAATCCAGAGTGAAACGCTTTCGAGTTTCATGGGTAACTAGCCTTATTACCAGTCAACATAACCTCTGTAAAGAGAAGTTTGTTTTGGGTAGAGATTGTGGGAATTGTGTAGAAAGTGTGGAACCTATGAGAGGTGGAGAGTATGATACCTGTGGGAGCGGCTTTCTAGCCGCGACCAATACCCTTCCACATTGCTGCCCTTATTTAGGACTGATAGACCCGGGCTTTGCCCTGGCCTCCATTCCTTCTGTCCTGAATCTCTTAATCAGGATTCTTGCCAGGAGAAGGGTCATAACGACTAGAGGAATAAAATTCTTGAAGAAAATGGGGGTCATATATTCGGGGTTGCTCTTGCCCCGCATGATACTGTAAAAAAGTTCCGCGAAAATAAGAATATCCGCCACGATGACCACTATCTTCTGTTTCCTGTTCATGGGAGGTCGGCGGCGAGTTCTGATTCGGTGAGTTCTGATCATGCTTTCCCCTTGTATCGGATTGTCGATTGTGGTTCGACGGTTCGACGGGCTCACCGCCCTGAGCAAAGTCGAAGGGCAGGCTCACCACCCTGAGCAAAGTCGAAGGGTCGATTGTCGATTGTTAATGGTTATTTGTTGATCGTTAATCGAATAACAATTATCAAACCAAAGCTTGAAGGTCAAGGCTGAATCAAAGCTGAAAGCAGGAAAATGAACGCTTTTGCTTTGAGCTTTGAGCTTTGAGCTTTGAGCTTTGAGCTTTGAGCTTTCAGCTTTGAGAAGTGTGAAACGAAGGGGTCAGCCCAACTTCAAGCTGCCCCCTTCGCCTGTTCTTCTTACTTCTTCATAATATCCTGTTTAGTTACGTTCATTATCCTTAGAGCCATATTTTTCGCCCCCTCGACCTTGTAGGCGACCCTGAGGATATTCCCGACCTCCGGGGCCTTACCAATCTTCGAATCATCGTCATAGTCGATTACGATGTTTTCGTTGGTGGTCTTTCCGTAGGGATTGTCCTTGTCAAAGTTCGTATCATACATTTCAATAGTGTAGGTCTTGTTCTGTTCGTCTAATGCCACGCATTTTCCCTGTATCACTTCCGCGGCCATGGCCACGGGTACCACCAGGGCAACGGCTATGGCTATAGTTGCCACTGTGGCTAACAGCTTATTCCTTGACATATGGTTTTCCTCCTTTCTCCACCCGTAACTGGTCAATAAATTTCGGGGCCGCCGAGACCAGATTGCCCCCCTCACCCTGCCTTCTCCCCCGAGGGGGAGAGGGTTGGAGTGAGTGGGTGCGTCAGGGCGCAGCCTATTCTATCCGCCTGTTGCCTTCTTTGCCCTGAGCTCTTTAAAAGCGCCCACAAGGCAGATTCTCAAAATAACTATACACACCCAGGCCACCACGCCCAGAATGAGAACCCCGGCAATTGTAGCCTGGCCAAACTGCTTAAGGATAATCGAGACCATGCAGACGACAATGCACACCATAAACCAGAATATGATGCCCAGGCCCCTGCTGTATTTGGTGGCGACCGTTCCTATCTGTGCGCCTACGGCGGCGCCGCAGAGCATAACGATTACTGCGACCAGCTCGATGCGCCCCTTCAGGGTGTAGGTAAAGGCCCCGTAAAGCCCTGAGATCATTACCTCAAACAGATCCGTGCCCACGGCCACGTGCGTGGGACATCCCACAAAATAGATCAGGGCTGGCATGCGGAGCATACCGCCGCCGATGCCTAAGAACCCTGCCAGGACACCGGTGGCAAACCCGACTATACCCGGCAGCCACAGGGAACAACGAAACCCTGCCTGCGGGAAATTTATCATCGGGGGTATCTTCATCTTATGAAAGGTCTTGTACCACTCGACCCCGCGCCTCATCGAGACGTCTTCCCCTTCTTTTGCTTCCCTTTCTATCTTTCTCTTGCCGAGAATATCCTTGAGAGTCATTGCAAAGATGCAGGCCAGGAAGCCGACGTAGATCCACCTGACCACGGGTCCGACGATCCCTAATGCCTCTAAGTACATAACGAGCGTGGCCCCGATCTCGATCCCTACCATGGTGAATACGAGCATGGCGACCCCGAGCGGGATATCCACGTTTCCGAATTTTGCGTGCCGTATGGTGGCAATCATAGACTTTCCGGCAATATGGGCAATATCCGTACCTATGGCAAAGGCCATGGGAAATCCCAAAATATTTAGCGCCGGGGTTACCAGCCAGGCGCCGCCCATCCCGAAGAATCCGCCGATAACGCCCACGGAAAATCCTACGAGGACAAGGCCGGGCCAAAAAATGTTAACACCCGAAATGGGCATGTACATGATATACCAGGCTGTAGCTTCCATCAGGTTAACCTCCTTTCATGATGAAATCGCTGCGCGATTTCATATAACGCGGCTGCGCCGCTTAAAAAATGCCGCAACCAAGCTAACGGTTTCCGTAACGACGTGCACAACTGCAAGCCGAATACGCATACGGAATTCTTGCGCTTCGCGATTTTATTCGTGCAATTCGCGAGACGTCAGATCGAGTCCTGTCCTTGCCATGAGGAAGTCCATAGCAAATCCGAAGCCCGAACCCAGGGCCGTGATAACGACCACCGTCCAGATGCCAAACATGAGGATGTTTTCATTATACATGTTAGAAAAATAGAGAAAAACACCTGAACACAATCGCGTATCGGCCACGTGCACCAACATTTCGGCCTTTGGACCACCGGCCCAGACCAGGTCCGGTACCAGCAGATAGACCACGCTCATAAAAGCAAATAGTCTGTAAAAAAACGCTTTCATTAGAAGTACCTCCCTTCATAAAATCATAAAATCACTTCGCGATTTGGCATCCTTCATTTTCGCCATAAAGTAGTTTACACCTATTGACCAGTGTTCAGGTTTCAGTGTTCAGGTTTCAGGTCTTGCTTTTTCAGTTCCTGACACCTGACACCTGACACCTGGTGCCTGGTTTCAGTGTTCAGGTTTCAGGTCTTGCTTTTTCAGTTCCTGACACCTGACACCTGACACCAAAAAGTAGGAACAAAAGAACTTATCTCTTGGCGCCCGCATCCTTGATAAGTGTAAACCGAGGAATGAAGGATGCCCGCGATTTTATAGAATTCGCCGCCTTCTGCGGGACTTTTCTGACAGGATTTACATGAGTTACATGATTTTATCCTGATCATCCTGTTTATCCTGTTTATCCTGTCAACAAAAAATTAGTTACCGTACCACCAGGACCGAACATGGGGCGTGGGCCACGACCCTTCCGGCCACACTTCCTACCAGGAATCGGTCGAGCCCGCTGATGCCTCGGTGTCCCATCACAATGAGATCGGTTTTTGATTCCTCGGCATACTTTACAATGTTGTCTGCCGGAGAAGCCCCTATCTCAACTCTAATTTCAGGCTTGATGCCTGCTTTTTCAGCAACCTCGCTGGCCTTGTTCACAGCCCTTTTCGCCTGCTCCTTGAACTTATCAGCATAGCTGACCGGAATCTCCTCCACGTCCTGGAACTCCAGGGCCACGGACATTACGGTCAATTCAGCCCCTTCTTGCTTAGCCATGCCGATGGCCTTGTCGAGCGCCTTTAGCGCAAACTCGGAATTGTCCACCGGTGCCAGTATTCTCATGCCTTTTCACCCCTCCTTTCTTTGCTGGATTTTGCGATATACTAACTTCAATCCGACTGTAATAGCAATATATGTGCCGCCTACCATAAAATCTCTTGACGAGTGCAAGAACAGGTGATAATTGAGCTATTGCAAGATGTTGCGAGAAAGGGTTTGAAATAGCAATTATCGCGTCTCAACACAGTGATTTTACAGGGTTAAACAATGCGTATTCTTCCTCGTGATTACGTTCCGTTCAACCTGTCCTGGACGGGCCGTGGTTTTAAGACCTGGCGGCTGAGAACAAAGCTTTTGGTAGCGTTGATCCCGTCCGTGGTCTTTATTCTTGCTCTGACGGGTTACATAACTATGTGGTTTTCAAATAGATATTTAAATGAGGCAATAGAGAGAAATGTGAAGGTAAACACAGTTGCCCTTGCGCACAAACTGGAACTTTTTTTTTCAAAGTGCAGGCAAGACCTGTTGATTATCGCGCAAAAACCAATTGCGAGACCATGGATGGTCGACTTCCTTGAATCTAGTAAGAATATAAGGGGGGTCGCATACAGGGAGCTGGCCTATGTATCGCAAAAGAGGGGAGACCATATCTTTACAGTAGTTAGCGGGAACGATGTCTCTATTATCCCCGCTGAAGATGTGGCCATGATCAGCCCGAGCCCTTTCCTTTTTCCCGACAACATCAGCCAATTGAAGAAGGGGGAGGTCTGGATTTCAGACATCATAGAGGTCGTCTATCCTTCCGGATCGAAGGCCATGGGCAACCGTAAGGAACCGGCCAGGATCATTCGGTTCGTTACGCCTTGTTTTGACGAAGATAATTCACCGAAGGGGTTCTTGCTTCTCTCTGTTGACGCCCGCTATTTCCTGAAGTTACTCTCTCAGATCAATTCTCAGCGGTCCCCTGTGTTCGCCCATACCGGGGGGCCGGGACAGACATATTGCTATCTTTTTGACAAAGAGGGGTCAATTCTGTTTCACTCACAGGAGGCCACGGGAACCCTCATCAAGAAGCAGCCTGCTGATCCTGAAGCCCCCCGGATTGAAGGGGCCGTGGTTCGAAGCGCTGGTTTGGGATTTGCTTTCAGGCCTAGCTCTATATACAAAGATTATTGGAAAATTGTAAAGGAGGTCTGCAAGGGGAAACACGGTGCGATAAAAATGATCGACCTGGAAGAATATCGCAACCCATCAAGCAATCTCCATTTTCACGGCTATGCCCCCATCCATTTCAACATCTCCTCTGACCGGAAGCCGATCGTCTTTGGGGGAGTCATCCTGGTTAAGAGAAGCAACCTTACATTGTGGGCCGGATACAAACAGATCGATGTCATGTTCCTTGTGACCCTGTCATCAATTATTATCATCTCCGTTTTGATCTTTGGACTAAGTCGTATCATTACCCGGCCGATTCTCGATTTGGCCTCGGCCGTAAACCACATTCAACAGACAGGAAAGTTGCAGGAAATCAGTCTGTCTAAGTATGACGATGAAACGAGCGGCCTACAAATGGCGATCAACAAGATGATTGTTACCTTGAGAAAACAGATGGAAGAGATCCGGCTGAAAGACGAGAGGATCAAAAGGGAGAGCGAGAGGGAGAAGGCCCGGCTGGAAGAAGAGGTGTATGCCCTCAAGAGGCGTCTTGAATCTCATGATATTCATGATATTGAGGAGATAGTCGGGTTTGGCCCGGTCATCGATGCCTGGAAAGCGGATATCGTGAGGGCTGCCTCTGTGGATGCCGACGTCCTGATCATCGGAGAGACTGGAAGCGGCAAACAACTGACCGCAGAGGCGATTCACAAGCACAGCAGTCGAGCAGAGAGCCCTTTTATTTCAATAAATTGCGGGGCGCTGGATGAAAACCTTCTCCTGGATACCCTCTTCGGCCACGTCAGAGGAGCCTTTACCGAGGCCAAGGCCGACCGCAAGGGGGCTTTTTTGGCTGCGGATGGCGGAACCCTCTTTCTGGACGAGATCGGAATGGCCTCCCACAGGGTCCAGCAGTCTCTTTTAAGGGCCATCTCCATGCGCAAAATCAAACCATTAGGGAGTGACGGCGAAATCAACGTGAATGTTCGGCTGATTACCGCAACCAATGTGGACTTAAAGGAATTGATTCAACAAGGGGTTTTTCGGCAAGATCTTTACTACCGCCTGGAGGTCTTAACCATCCGGCCCCCCTCCTTGAGGGACCACAAGGAGAACATCCCTGTTCTCGTACGCTATTTCTTGAAACAGGCAGACCGCCTTATGAACAAGGAAGATGTAGGTTTGAGCAGGGGGGCCTTAGAAAAGATGAAGAATTATCATTGGCCGGGCAACATCCGTGAGCTCATGAATTGCGTTACCCGGGCGGTGGCCATGGCGGAAGGAAAACTCATATATGCAGATGATCTGAGACTGGGGGGACTGGATGAACCGGTTATAGAGCCGTATCAATCTCAAGCAGTCAGGGCTGAGCCACCACCGATTCGGGAAAGCGAGTCTATCCCCGCTGAACTTAATGTACGACAGAGGAAAGCATTCCCATTTATCCTCCGCAAAGGAGAAATCACCCGTTCAGAATACCAGAGCGTTACCGGGAACAACCTCCCACCACGGACAGCCCTTTACGACTTGCAGGATCTGGTCAAAAGGGGTTACTTGAAAAAGATGGGACGTGGCCCTGCTACGCGCTATTGCCTCGCCAAATTGCCGGATTCTGCCGGATAACCGCGTGGCTTGGCGAGATGTAAGCGTGATTTCACCAGCGGCTTGATTCCAAAACAATCGTACTCAGAAAACAAAATAAAAGGCTTACGCCTAAACTCCTTATGCTGAATCTTTTGGAGTTAATCCGGAGTTAATCCCTGGCCCAGACTGGGTTCTCGAAGGTTGCGTGCTCATATATTGGTGTCGCGCCAGGGCGGGCCGTAAGGATTTTATCTCAAAAAGTGTAAACTACTTTTGGGCTTGTGTGAAGGATGCCCGGCCCGAAAAAAAATTTGACAAGCACGCCGATTCCCCGCTAAAGGATTATCCGCCTTATTGATGTGGCCGAGTTCTTGGACCCGCCGGATCAAGCCCGCGCTCCAGGACAATAATGGAATGACGGTCAGCCTTGAAACGGCCGGCGAGAAAATCGCAGGCCTTGCGCGGGTCAGCAGACTCTCCGCAGGTAAAAATATCAACCGCGGCATAATTCATTTCGGGCCAGGTATGTATGGCAAGATGGGATTCCGCCAGCAGCCCCACGGCCGTGACGCCCTGCGGGCTGAATTTATGGCTGTTTAAATTCAGAAGAGTGGACAGACCCTTTTCCGAAGCCTGCTCAACCGAGGCCCTGACAAAAGCTTCATCGTCGAGCAATTCGTACGGACAGCCATACAATTCAAGAATACAGTGGATACCCGCAGGGGACCGGGTCAATTGTCTACCTCCATTAGAAATTTTGGCATCCTTCATTCCTCGGTTTACACTTATCAAGGAGGCGGGCGTCAAGAGATAATTTCTTTTGTTCCTACTTATTGGTGTCAGGTGTCAGGTGTCAGG
>JAQYWL010000038.1 GCA_030145035.1 Desulfobacteria bacterium
CCAACCGAAGATATCGATAGCGTCCCACCCCTCTTTTTGATCACCCCGGGGCGGATAATAGCTGATGACAACCTTGTGATGGAAGTCGCCGTATAGGTTTGGGTAGACGTCCGGCTGGAGCATGGTCTCCAAAACAGAGAGTTTACTCTCCTCTTTGGCCTTGAAGGAATCCTTATCGTCCAGAACCATGCCATCCCGGTTGCCGAGAATGTTCGTAGAATACCAACCTGTGAGGCCCAGCATGCGAGCTTTCAATCCCGGGGCCAGTATGGTTTTTATCAGGGTCTGTCCCGTCTTGAAATCCTTTCCGGCAATGGCAACGTGGCGCTGACTCGCCAGCTCCACCATTGCAGGGATATCCACCGTGCAGTTTGGAGCACCGTTGACGTAAGAAAGCCCACTTGTCAGGGCAGCATAGGCGTAAAGCATGCTTGGCGAAATCGTGGGATCGTTGTTTTTCAGCCCCTTCTCGAAACTACTCAGCGATCCATGTACTGGACCAGGCTTTAGGTACGCCTCCGTACTGGCGCACCATATCATGATACAACGAGATACCGCATGTTCGCGCTTGAACGATTCTATATCTGCCTTGATGGCCTCAACCAGCTCTAGGTGAGACGCCTGCGGCTTTAAGTGCGAAACACCAACCAAGTTTTTGACGAATGTCTGGTTGAAAACCCCTGGCCATGGCTGCAAGGCCTCTAGAAAAGCGCGCACCGGGTCAAGGTCCTCTCGCTTAAGTACCCCGGCCTTAAGCGCAGCGTCGTAGCAATTCTCCGAGAAGACATCCCAACCCCCAAAGATCAAATCATCCAAACGGGCTAGTGGAACAAAATCTTCAATGCGAGGGATACGATACTCGAACCGTTTACCCAAGCGGATCGTACCCATTTGGGTCAGAGAACCAATAGGAAGAGCCAACCCCCGGCGTACAGCCTCCACTCCCGCCAAAAAAGTGGTGCTTACCGCACCTCCAATTCCAGGGATCAGCACCCCCAATTTGCCCTCGGCCTTCTGGATTTGTTCTTTACGTTTCATGGCATTCCTCATCATCACCCGGAGGAACTGGTGTTACCCATTAACGGGCTGTTGCCCAAATTTCTTCCCGCTTGTTCTGAAACGTTTTTTGATAAATCTAAGGCTTGCTTCAGTCCCGCTTGCAGCGGGATTCGCCAAGATTTGTGAAAAAAACGTTTCAATGAACCGCTCAAAGGAGTTCTGGTTTGGGAAACAGCCCGTTGAAGGGCAGGTGCGTTGCACGGGGAAAGGCTTTTAGGGCAGTTCTTTGTTTGAGGGGCGTCAATATCCCCAGACCAGGGACTTATGCATCCAGCCCACCTCGCCGTCTCCATGCTGGACCTTAAACCAGTTGCCCTTTTTCCCAGGCGCTTGAAACTTACGCCTTTTTCTGCCTGAAACAATATCCTAAAATCAGTCCCTGGCTTCTCCCGAACATTGACGAGGGGGGCTTTGACAATGACGGCTGGGATCTTTTTTAGCAGAGAGCCATGAATCCAAGCCTCGTCACCTTCAAAGTCACGGATCTTGTACCAGCTGCCGGATTTCTCTAGGGTATCAACCGGATAATACTTCCCGGCAGACCACAGGATCTCATGATTCGTTCCTGGTCCTGAGCGCATATTCGCCTTGTCCACGCTCACGGCGAGCCGTTTGGCGGACGCTTCTCCAGCGTAGAGCACCGCCACACAAAGAATCACAAAAAGGACTATCCTTCTCATCAGCCTAAGACCACCACCTTACAGGTCCCTCGCAGGGCCTCACTGAAACGCTTTGCATCATCTGCAGAGCCCACAATAGCGCCATAGTGCATAGGAATAGCCACCTTTGGCTTCATCACCCGGGCTGCTTCCACCGCCTCTTCTGCTGTCATAACATAGGTCCCTGACACGGGCAGAAGGGCAATATCGACCTGAAAAGATTCCATTTCCGGTATCCGGTCCGTGTCTCCCGCATGGTAGATCCTAACACCCTCCACGGTGACAATAAAGCCCAACCAGCCGTTCTCTTTGGGATGAAAGCTTTTGTTGGTGTTATAGGACGGGACAGCCTCAATCGGAATTCCTGAAACCGTCAACTGGTCGCCTGGTTGCACGACCCTCACGTCACCGGAGAGCTTGGTAGCCGATTGGGCCTCTGTGACGATAACGGTTGAATCCTTCCGGATTTTGTTCACATCCTCCGGTGAACAGTGATCGTAGTGCTCATGGCTAATCAAGACGATATCCGCTGGTTCGCATTGCTTGACCTGAAAAGGGTCGATGACGATCGCCTTGCCATCCCCTTTAATGAGAAACCCATCGTGGCCCAGCCAAGTTATGTTTTTAACCACATCATCTATGCCCATCATCACGTCTTCCCTTCGAGCGGTATAGCGGGTATAGCGGGTATAGCGGGACGCCTTTAAAATTCTAAGAAACTTATTAAATCAACTGATAGGCATTCTCGCGCGCGATTGTCTCGCCCCTGTCGACCGAGTACCCAACCCCGGGTACACTGATCCCCAAACGCCTGGCTAATTCAGTAAGTGAAATTCCCAATTCGCGAACGGCCCAAAAACAAAAAAGACTCCTGACTTTAACCCTTTTTTGCTGTTTGCCTTTCAAGTAAATATCATCTACCCCTATTTCGTAAATTTCAGCCACTCTCGCTGCAATCCGGTCTATATCATAACCGAGACGCTTTAACTCGTATTTCCGGTCAAATTTCTCATTGGCATTGGAAAGTACATCGGCTACAAAATCAGATTCCCCCAATATCCTTTCATCGCTCTTAATGTGCCCCTGACCTTTCAAGCCATACTTTCTTACTTCTGAACATCCTCCAAGGCTTCGTATCAACCCACCCCCGGTCAACTCATTTCGACGCCCTTGATCAAGACCAGCCTCTACATAAGAATAATAATCTTTTCTGGCACCATGAAGCGTGTCGCCAAAATAGCTGAGCACATAATCCACATCCTGCCAAGGTCGCTTTTTTCTACCCATGCCTTATGTTGAGCTCAACATAAGGCATGATTTGGAATAAACACCCAAGCCCAAGTTAAATAGGCTTCGCATTAAACGGGGTAAACATAGCAGGATGTCTCGGTCTTCGGCAGCAAGGTTGAGAGGCGACCTAAAAAATCTTCACGATCCTTATCGTTTCTGAATATCTTTCGACGTTCTATCCCCCTGATCATAATGTGATGTACCACACCAGGGGCGTCCAGTCGGGCTAATCTTGGCATGTATTCGCATTTATAACTTGTCTAATACCTTGTCAACTTAAAATCTTAAGGGCGTCCCGCTTACCCTCACTTGCGAGCGTTGATCTGGAAACACTGGAAGAATCGCCGAACCCGAGTGCGGGAACTGCTCAAACGAGGCATTTCCCGAGACTACGCACTTACAACCGGGTGTGCCAGAAAAGGCCCCTGGCGGATGAGCATAGTCAAGTGGGTTCATATCGCCTTGCCTGATGCCTACTTCACATCACTGGGTCTTTTGTTCCCCTGGATCTGATTCTGCCTGATCAGCCGAACCGCGCAGTACGGACCCGTATGCTGCGTGGTGTGGGAGGGGGGAGCTGCGAGGCTCCTCCCTATCCCGATGGGCGCGCTCTTACAC
>JAQYWL010000212.1 GCA_030145035.1 Desulfobacteria bacterium
CAGATAGCAGAACGAGATCTTTACAGCCTCTTGTCATTTTGGCTCCGATAACAACTCTCTCCATTTAGGGTTCTGTGGGCAAATAATGCTCAATAGTGTCATTTGCTTTCTCAGTGTTTGTATCAGTTCATCTCACCGGCTCACCGGCTTGGTGTCAGGAACGGGACGGTCATGCATTTATGCGTTTCTATCGGGAGCGAAATATGATACAGGCTCAAACATGCCGCGAAGAGTTCGTATCGACGCACCGGGGGCGCTTCATCACATCATCTGAGGGTAAACGGGTATGATTTTAATAAAGCTGTCAATCGTGTGGCGGGGCTGTTCGATATGAAACCGCGAGAGATTTTGTTACCCAGCAAGCGCAGCGTGTAAAACCCCGCAGCCTGCTTTGCTATTAGGCCGTATAAGTAACTGGGGATCAGTGCCACATCATTTGCCAACAAACCTGGCATGCACGAATCAAGCGTCAGCCAAAAAGCACCTGCTTCTCGAAATCGAAAGAAACGCATAAACGCAAGCCCGTCCCTATCCTGCTGACCTTAATCAAGGTTATTCACAATTCAAGATGTGACACCATTTTCACCATTCAAGATGTGACACCATTTTCACCATTTTCATTCTGAAGCTTATTTTAGGAGTAGACGTTTGCCATTTGGCATGATATATTGCCAAAAAATGGAGGACTATCATGGAAACAACATTAGACAGATTTGGAAGGGTCGTAATACCGAAACAAGTCCGGGATGATCTTGGTCTAAAACCGGGGGCAGTCTTGGAGATCGAAGAGGTCGAACAAAAGATCTTTCTCAAACCAATGCATGGGGAGCCACATGTAGTGACTAAGGATGGTGTATTGGTGTTTTCAGGTACTGCGATTGGGGATATCGTGGGGGCAATCCGCACTCATCGCCAAGAGCGGCTGAGTGAGATAGCAGCCAGGACAAGAAGATGAAGATCTTATTTGATACTTCTGTTCTTGTGGCCGCCATTGTTGAACCTCACCCCATGCACGGTCGCGCCTTGCCTTGGCTCCAGCGTGCAAAGGCAGGAGAATTTGATTTCGTCGTTGCCAGTCACACATTGGCCGAACTCTATGCCGTCCTGACGACACTTCCCGTAAAACCCAGAATATCACCTTCAACAGCATGGCGTCTTGTTCACGAGAATGTCGAAATTTCGGCCAAGATTGTTTCTCTCTCTCCGTCGGATTACAAGTCTACCGTCAAGCATATGGCGGATTTGGGGCTGAGTGGAGGCACCGTCTACGACGCTCTCATTGCAAAGGCCGCTCAGAAATCTAAGGTTGAACGCCTTCTGACATTCAACCCGGATGACTTCACACGAGTATGGCCCGACGGAGAAGCCATTCTTTTCGTGCCGTGAAGTCAGTTGGACTGAAACCGAGCCTTGGATAACCATTTTGACCTCGTCATGGAAAGAATCTTATAATTTCATGACCGCCCCCCATCTCTTACAGTCCCTTGCTTGCGGGAGTCCGAAAATTATAGCATTACTGTCGGATTGACCGGGGTCTCAGTTGAAGTGTCGTTCCGCATAAGTGAATAACTTTTTCTATATTGAAGAAAAATGGGTTAGACGTGGAGAGCATTCTTTGTTCTCTCATTAATCCTGCTCAGTTTTGGACATTCATCCTGTCCAATACTGCGAAGGCGGAAGATCTGGGGCATTGTCTTCAATAACCTATTTACGTTCGCCAACGTACCCATAGGAAGATTCCGTCATTGGCTTCAGGTGTCAGGTAACCTTAAGAACTACTTGGAGCGGCTCGCCTCAAGTTTCAACCCTTGTGCTGTTGAAGGAGTGATGTGCCGTTCCCTTATATTAGTGGCCTGGGACGGTTACGTATATGGTTGACGGGGCTATTGGACGGCGAGGCGGATAGATTGCTTACGGGGGTGTAGCCTATGTTGCGTGCTCAGGACAAAGCAGTTGTTTTGGCCGGTGACATCGGTGGGACCAAGACCAACTTGGGGCTCTTCCGCATGGGAAAAAGGCGTCCAATCCCACAGGTGATCGAGACCTATTCAAGTCAGAAGGCCACCAATCTGGAATCCATTGTTGAGCAATTCCTGGACAAACATCAAGTGCCCATTCGCAGCGGATGCTTTGGCATTGCCGGGCCTGTAAGAAACGGACGATGTAAGGCGACCAACCTGCCCTGGGAAGTCTCTGAAGTCAGGCTAAAGAGGCGTTTCAAATGGACCCGTGCTCGTTTGATGAATGACCTAGCAGCGACCGGTCTGGCTGTTCCCCTCTTAAGTGGTCGCGAAATATGTTCCCTGAACAAACAAAGGGTCACCAGAAGAGAGAACGTGGGGCTTATCGCGCCAGGCACTGGGCTGGGCATAGCCCTGCTGATCTGGAAAGACGGTCAGTACTTTCCTCTGCCTTCTGAGGGAGGCCACAGTGATTTTGCCCCAAAGAACGAAGCTGAGATTGCCTTGTGGCAATATCTTCATCATCGTTTGGGGCACGTGAGTTATGAGAGGGTTTTGTCAGGACCTGGGCTATTCATCATATACTGCTGGCTGAAATATACAGGTCAGGGATCAGAACCGAGGTGGCTGGCCAAAAAGATGAACGAAGGCGATCCATCAAGAGCCATCTCGGGGGCAGCCCTTGTAGAAAAAGACCCCGTGTGTGTGAAAGCTCTGAATCTCTTTGTCTCCAGATTGGGAGCTGCGGCCGGGAACCTTGCGTTAACCGGACTGACAAGGGGAGGCATCTACCTGGGAGGTGGTATTGCCCCGAAGATCTTGCCGAAACTCCGCGGCGAGGACTTATTTATGAAAGCCTTTATCGATAAAGGGAGATTCGCAGGATTACTCGTGAGGATTCCCGTTAGGGTCATCCTTAACGACAAAGCCGCCCTGCTAGGGGCGGCCCATTGTGCCTTTGAAATGGGGAAATAGCACACCAAACAAGGGCCAAGGATAGACAACAGGGACATCCTTCTGAAACCTGCAAAACTAAACGGCATCCCCTCTTTCTTTCCCGCTCTTGAAAGGTATTCCAAGCTTTCTCTAAGCCCCTACTCATCGCACGGTGTTGTGTCAAGCTCGTTTTCCGAGGTTTCGGGCCAGAGCTTGACAAGAGTTGCGATATCGGTTAGGAATCTTTGACAAAATCGTCCGGTGGGCGAGTGTAGAATCTGGCAAGAAAGTCGAAGATAGAGGAATTGAGCGTTGTAGCAGACCCATGTGCGAATTGGGGTCGGGCCACGCCAACCTGCTGACATTGCATAAGAAACAGTCAGAAGTTGAAAAGGGGTGAGGCAAATGTATAGAGCGATTTTGAGCTTTCTCCTTTGCTATGTGATTTTGTCTGGGGGCTTTGTATTCAAAAAAGACACGCTGACGAATCGCA